>JAQUSA010000083.1:0-1551 GCA_028715315.1 Candidatus Omnitrophota bacterium
AGGAGCTCGGGAGGGAGCTGGGATATATTGTTCGCGGTGGCAACGACGAATACGGGCTTCGTCTTTTCCTGCAGCCATGTGATGAACGTGCTGAAGACCCTCGCGGAAGTGCCCGCGTCCGAGAAAGTGGAGCTGTGGACGCCGGACAGCGCCTTCTCTATCTCGTCTATCCAGAGCACTACCGGAGCGACGGATTCCGCGGACCTTATGGCCCTCCTCATGTTGTCTTCCGATGAGCCCACTATGCCGGAAAAAACCTTGCCCACGTCGAACCTGAGCAGGGGCAGCCTCCAGAGGCCCGCTACGGCTTTCGCGGTAAGGCTCTTGCCGCAGCCCTGCACGCCGATAAGCAGGATGCCCTTCGGCGCGGGCAGGCCGTATTCCTTCGCCTTCGTCGAAAAGGCGCGCCCGCGGCCCTCGAGCCAGTCCTTGAGCTGGTCGAGGCCTCCGACGTTAGCCATCATCTCGGTCGAATTGAAATATTCGAGGAAACCTGATTTCCTTATTACCTGTTTCTTCTCCTCCAGGATCTTTTCGACGTCCTCCGGCCCGAGAGACTTATCCACGACTATCGCCCTCGCGAACGCGTTCTCCGCTTCGTTGAGCGTGAAGCCAAGCGATGCGGTAACGAGTTTTTCCCTCGTCTCCGGGGTCAGGTTAACGAGCACATCGTTGGACTTGCCGACGGTTTCCGCGATATCGTCGAGAAGTTTCCCGAGGTCTTCCTTTTTGGGCAGGTCGAAATCGACGACAACCAGGTCTTTTTCGAGCTCTACCGGCACCTGCAGGACGGGAGAGAGTATCACTATCGACTCGTAAGTCTCTTTCAGGTTCTCCACAAGGTCCCTCAGCTTCCTGATGACCGTATTGTCGTTAAGGTATGGATGGAAATCCTGCAGGATGAAGATCGCGGCGTTTGTCTGGCGTTCGATAAAATTCAGCGCGTTGATCGGGTCGCGGGTCGAATCGTCGGCCTTGGAGGAATCCTCGATCTTGCGGATACCCTGGGTGGTCGTCCATAAATAGACGGTCTTGTTCCTCTTATCCGCGAGCTCTTTTACGCAATCTATCACCCTCGTCTCTTCATAGCTCAGGATATATATGAGCGGGTATCTCGCCCTTACCAGTATGTCTATCTCTTCAAGGCATTTCGAACCGTAGATACCGTCCCCCATGTATGCCTCCTTTTATCCGCAATATTTTTTATGTTTTACGCCCGGCTTGAGCCTCTTGAGCAGGTCGAACGCCGGGGTTTCGGGCCCGACTTCGATTATACCACTTTCGCTTATCTTAATTTCAAAATATTCTAATTTTTTGGATTTTCGGGACTTACGGACCTGCTTGGTGGACGTTGTAGGAGCCATTCTCCGGGGATTGCGAAGCGTCCCTATCAAGGGGAGACACCCTCCTTTTTAAACTGGCGGAGAGGCTGGGATTTGAACCCAGGGAGGGGCTTTTGGCCCCTCAATCGCTTAGCAGGCGATTGCATTCGGCCGCTCTGCCACCTCTCCGCTCGCTCTATCTAGTGGAAGCGAAGCGGACCCCGAGGAT
>JAQUSA010000083.1:1651-5116 GCA_028715315.1 Candidatus Omnitrophota bacterium
GAACTTATGGCGCGCCCGGGGCGGGTCGAACGCCCAACATTTGGTTCCGTAGACCAACGCTCTATCCAATTGAGCTACGGGCGCGTATTAAAGGCAAAAAGGATTATAACACAAAAAATGCTACCTGTAATTGGTGAATTGCAGTGGCAGCGGGAAGTCCGCGGCGCGCAGGTGCGTGATGACGTCCTGCAGGTCATCCTTCTTCTGGGAGGAGACCTTGACCTTCTCCCCCTCTATCTGCGTCTGTATCTTAGGGTTGAGATCTTTTATTATCTTCACGAGGTCCTTCTGCTTCTCCCTCGGGATGCCGCAGCTAAGCTCTATCGCCTGCCTGAACGTCCCCTCGAAAGCCTTCTCCGGCTCCTTGTATGCCAGGGCCTTAAGCGAGATACCGCGTTTGACCATCCTGCCGTCGAGGATGTCCTTCAGCGAGCGGAGCTTGAAGTCGTCATCCGCTATAAGCGTGATCTTCTTCTCCTCGCGGTTGTAGTCTATCGACGATTTGCTTCCCCTGAAATCGAACCTTTGCGACAATTCCTTCTTGGCCTGGTTCACGGCGTTATCGACCTCCTGCAGGTCGATCTCCGAAACTATATCGAATGAAAAACTCGCCGCCATCTTTTACTCCTTGTCTTTATCCCTATCGGCCCTTTTGCGGGCCAGCGTATTCAGTATCCTCTTGCGCAGGCGGATGCTCTTAGGCGTTACCTCGACGAGCTCATCCGACCCGATGTATTCTATCGCCAGTTCGAGCGTCAGTTCCCTCGGCGGCGTCAGGACGACCGCTATATCCGAGGTGGAAGACCTCATGTTCGTGAGTTTCTTGGTCTTTACCGGGCTCAGCGGCATGTCCTCGCCGCGCGGGTTCTCACCGACGATCATGCCTTCGTATACGTCCACGTTGGGGCCGATGAACATCTCTCCGCGCTGCTGCGCGTTCTCGAGCGCATATGCCGTCGAGACGCCCGGTTCGATCGCTACAAGCGAACCTCTCGGCTCTACATTGAACGCGCCGGATTCTACCGGCTTATATTCGTCAAAAACATGGTTGATGACGGCCATGCCCCTCGTCTTCGTCATCATCGCGCCCTTAAGGCCGATTATACCGCGCGTCGATATCTGGTACTCGAGGTGAAGCGAGCCCGTGGCGCTCTGCGAGACGTGCTTAAGCTTGCCTTTCCTGCGCCCTAGCTCTTCTATTACGGAACCCTGGTATTCCGCCGGGACCTCGACCGTCAGGAACTCGAACGGCTCGCATTTCACGCCGTCCTTTTCATGGTAGATGACCTCGGGCTGCGATACCTGTAATTCAAAACCTTCGCGGCGCATCTGTTCGATGAGTATCGCGAGGTGCAGCTCTCCCCTTCCGGAAACGAGGAACGCGTCCGAAGCTGAGGTCTCGCTGACCCTGAGCGATACGTTCGTCTCGGTCTCCTTCATGAGACGGTCCCTTATGTTGCGCGATGTCACGAATTTCCCTTCGCGGCCCGCGAACGGGCTCGTATTGACGCCGAACGTCATCTGCACTGTCGGCTCGTCTATGTCGGGCGGCGTAAGCGGGGTCGGGTTCACCGGGTCCGTGATCGTATCGCCTATGCTGACGTCATCGAAACCCGCGACAGCGACGATCTCCCCCGCGACAGCGCTCTCGCGCTCGACGCGCTCAAGCCCCTCGTATGTCAATATGGCGGTGACCTTAGAGACCTCTTTGGATCCGTCCTTGCGGATAAGCGCGGCGTTTCCGCCGACCTTCATCGAACCGCCGGTTATCTTGCCGATGCCCATCTTGCCCTTGTAGAAATCGGCGAGCAGCGCCAAAATCAGTATCTGCAGCGGGGCGTCGGGGTCTACGGTAGGCGGCTCTATCTTCTTGAGTATAGTATCGAGCAGCGGGAATATGTTATCCGAGATGTGGTGCATATCCAGGGTCGCCGTGCCCTGTATAGCGGACGCGTAAACTATCGGGAAATCGAGCTGCCTGTCGGTCGCGTTAAGCTCCACGAAGAGGTCGAACGTGCGGTTCACGACGTCATCGACCTGCGCGTCGGGAAGGTCTACCTTGTTGACTACCACGATCGCCTTTAATCCGAGCTCAAGGGCCTTGCGCAGGACGAACCTCGTCTGCGGCATCGGGCCGTCCTTTGCGTCGACAAGTATCAGCACGCCGTCGACCATGCGCAGTATCCTCTCGACCTCCCCGCCAAAATCGGCGTGGCCGGGGGTATCGACAATGTTGATCTTGACGCCCTTGTAGTTCACGCTGACGTTCTTCGCGCGGATAGTGATGCCGCGCTCACGCTCGAGGTCCATCGAATCCATGATGCACTCGCCCATCTCCTCGATGTTGCGGTGCATGCGCGTCTGCTTAAGCAGCGCGTCGACCAGCGTCGTCTTGCCGTGGTCTACGTGGGCTATTATAGCTATATTCCTGAGGTTCTCTTGTTTTATCATATTATTTGAGGAAGGCCTTGCCTGCCAGGATGACTCCTATTCCTAGTAATATCAGTATGAACTGCTGGATCGAGATGGAAACTTTCCTTTGTTTGTTGAGCTCCGGTATCAGGTCCGTGCAGGAGATATAGATAAAACCCCCCGCAGCGATCCCTATAATCAATGGCGTCAACCCTTCGATCTTATCCAGAAAAAAGTACGCCGCAACCGCTCCCGCCACGGAAGTAAGGGCTGTAAGGAAATTGCAGACCAGCGCCTTCACCCTGCTGAAACCGCCGTATACGAGCACCCCGAAATCGCCCAGCTCCTGCGGTATCTCGTGCAGGACTATCGCCAGGGTGGTTATGACCCCGAGGGAAGTGCTTCCCAAAAAAGCCGCCGCTATTATCACTCCGTCGAGGAAATTATGCAGCCCGTCGCCGAACAGGTTCAAATACGTGAACTGGTGGATGTCGCATTCCCCCTCGTGGCAATGGTACCAGTACAGGAACTTCTCCATGAGGAAGAATATCATCAGGCCTGCCAGCACGCTCCCGAATACCTTCTCCGGTGGGGCTTTTTCTATCGCTTCCGGCATAAGGTCTAAAAAAGCGGCGCCGAGCATCGAACCCGTCGCGAAGCTGACAAGCACGAAAAAGACCTTATCGAGCGACTTGTTCTTAAAGAGCAGCGTGAATACGCCGATAAGCGATATCGCGCTTACTATAAAAACACTGATAAGTATGTAAACTAAAGTATTCATTTTTTCTGATCAAGCTCCGTTATTCTTAAATCCGCGAATTCAGAGATCCCGACTTTCGGCTGGGGCTTCAGGGAGGCCATCTTCCGGCCGGCGATTACGCCTTTAACGAGGGAGACACCCTTGCCAACGTCGGTATTATACCCCATTCCGGCCTTAATATCCAGCCTTTTGTAGCCGGAATAGTACCCTTATTCCGGTATAAGGTCTTTCGTCGACATCACATAGAAGAATATATACGTATCCCTGTCGAGGAATGCCCCGGTGGAGTCCTC
>JAQUSA010000084.1:0-2009 GCA_028715315.1 Candidatus Omnitrophota bacterium
TTTTCGGACAACCAATGGCTAAGGATCGACCTGGGGAGGCCCGAGGTCATGGTCGGGCTTGTATTGAACTGGGAAGCGGCATACGGAAAGAGTTACGACGTGCTGCTCTCGGAAGACGGCAATAACTGGCAGGAAGCGTATTCGGAGACCGAAGGCGACGGGCTTATAGACGACATATACTTTGGGAGGAAGAAGGCCCGCTTCATCCGGATAGACTTCAAGGAGCGCGGGACAGGATGGGGTTACTCTCTGTGGGACCTGCGCGTAAAGGGCCTAGACGAAGAGATACCCATAGAGACGTCCCGCGAGAACGGCAGGACGGCAATAAGCCTGGAGTTCAGGAAGCCCCGCGACCTCGGGGCGATATTCATAACCTGGGGGGATGACCACCCGGCTTCCTACAGGGTAGATGCGTCTACGGACGGGAAAAACTGGAATACGTTCTTTACAAAACAGGATTGCGCTGGCGGCCGCGACAAGATATATGCTAATATATTCGGCAAACGCTATATCGTAATATCATGCAACGACATTAACGGCAAGGAAAGCGTAATGAAAAAGATCGAATTGAAGGACTGGGAAGACATCGCGAAGCACAAGAGCATGGACAAGGCCCGGGGGCTTGCCGGATGGGAAAGCAACCGGTACAAGACATTTATAGGCAGGGACGGCTCTTTCGCGGCCTATCCGCACCCGTTCAGGCTGAGTTTTTGGGTATATGACAGGGAGAACGACCGGCTCTATACGCCCGAGACGCTTGAGACGGAGTGGAAGCTGGTCGATGGGGGATATCCCGTCACGGTCGTGACGTGGAAGGACGGCGATATACAGGCGGAGACAAAGGTATTCTGCTGGCTGGACGAGAAGGCCAACAAGGTTTTCACGTACGCACGGCAATCGGTAAAAAACACCGGAAGCAAAGCCAAGACGGTATCAATATACGCCGTGATAAGGCCGAATCCGCTGTATCCTAAGTGGAAGGTCGAAGGCATAAATAAGATAGAATATGATTCGGACCATACCGTCACGGTCAACGGCAGCGCGCACATATTCCTTGATGAAAGGGCAGACGGCCCGCTCGGAAAGGACCAGAAGGACTCGCTCTCGTTCGAGAGGAACATTCCCGCGGGAGAGGCCGAGACGCTCGATTTCATGGTCCCCTCAGGCGAGGGAAAGGATATGAGTTTCAACGACATCAAGGACCTCAGCTTCGATGAAGCGCTGGACGTGACGATAAGTTTCTGGAAAAACCGCGTCCCGCTTCAGATGGATATCCCCGATAAAAGATACAGCGATTGCTTCTATTCGTCGCTTTACTACATCTTGATAATGAACGACCAGCATAAGCTCTTTCCCGGGCCATACGAATACACGTCGTTCTTTTCGCACGACGCGGTCGATATGGATAACGCACTCGATAAGGCCGGCATGATCGAAACTGCGCGCGACTCGACCGATTTCTTCAATTATACTGAAGGCGGCGGGTACGTAGACGAGCTCGGAGGAGGCATCTTCGCGCTTTACGAGCATTACCGGCTTACCGGGGATAAGGAGTATCTTGAGGCGGTGTATCCCAGGATAAGGACGCTGTGCGAGCTCGTAAAGAAGCTCCGCGGGCCACAGCTCGCGCTCTCGAAGGAAGACCCGGCATACGGCCTGATCTGCAAAGGCGTGAGCCAGGATAATTTCAAGATACCCGCATACCTTTACGTCGATGACTGGTGGACGATATTGGGCCTCAAGGCAGCCGCAGATGCCGCGCAAATACTCGGTAAGACAGATGACGCGAAGTGGATACACGCCGAATACGAGAGCTTGCACGCCGCGACCATCGCCAGCATCGAGAAGGTGATGAAGAAAGAAGGCCTGAGCTGCATGCCGGCCTTCGCGGACTATTGGCCGAAGGAGATGCGGATAGTTGACCAGGAACACCGTATACTCGGCGACGCGCAAATGGCGTGGGCCCACAGGCCGGCTTTGTTCCCGGGGCAGAACATGGGGATCCCGGT
>JAQUSA010000084.1:2109-5105 GCA_028715315.1 Candidatus Omnitrophota bacterium
CCTTCGCGGACTATTGGCCGAAGGAGATGCGGATAGTTGACCAGGAACACCGTATACTCGGCGACGCGCAAATGGCGTGGGCCCACAGGCCGGCTTTGTTCCCGGGGCAGAACATGGGGATCCCGGTGCCGGTCAAGCTGTTCGAGGATTCCTACAGGCAGTACTGGAAGAACGCCGGGAAATTCTCGAATTATGACGGCGGGTGGTTCGTGGAATACGAGAAGGTATTCTGGGGATACAATTTCAAGCTCGCCCATCCGTTGATATACCTGGGCATGGAAGATATCGCCCTTAAGAACATCGAATGGGGCATAGAACACCAGTCATGCCCCGGCGGCTGGATGGAAGCGATGCCCAGTAAGATAAACGACAAGGGGCTGCGCGAGATCTCGGAGGGAATAGTAGGCGACGTCCCGCACGGATGGTCCGCGGCGCATTATATACTGCTGCTGCGCGACATGCTGCTGCGCGAGGACGGCGACAGGCTTATCCTGCTGTCATGCATCCCTGAGAATTGGCTTGACGACGGCAAGGCCATCGAGATAAAGGACGCTCCGACATATTTCGGGAGGGTTGGCTTCAGGGTGCAGAGCTTCCGCAGCAAAGGTTATCTCAAGATATCGATAGATGCCGCGGAGCCTCCGCCAGGAGGGTATTTACTGAACATCGGCAAGAAGAAAGTGGAGATACCCGCCGGCACGAAGACACTCGATATTACGTTCTAATATGCCGAAATTCAAGCTCGTATCATCTTTCAAGCCTGAGGGCGACCAGCCGCAGGCGATAGCGGGGCTTTCCGAAGGGCTCAGGGCCGGCAAACGCTACCAGACCCTTCTCGGCGTCACCGGATCGGGAAAGACCTTCACGATGGCCAATGTCATCGAGGATATCGGCAAGCCTACGCTGGTCATATCCCACAACAAGACGCTGGCGGCCCAGCTTTACAGCGAATTCAAGGAATTCTTCCCCGGGAACGCCGTGGAATATTTCGTAAGCTATTACGACTACTACCAGCCTGAAGCATACATCCCCCAGACAGACACATATATCGAGAAAGACTCCTCGGTCAATGACCGGCTAGACCGCCTGCGGCTATCGGCTACATCGTCACTAATGTCGCGCAGGGACGTAATAATAGTTGCCAGCGTGTCGTGCATCTATAACCTGGGGTCCCCCGAAGACTATTCGAACATGATGGTCACGATCGAAAAGGGCGGGAAGATCGACCGCGATGAGATACTGCGAAGGCTTATAAGCATTCAATACGAGCGCAACGACGTGGAATTCGTGCGCGGCAAGATACGCGTGCGCGGCGATACGGTGGAGGTATTTCCCGCCTATTCTGAAAAAGCCATAAGGTTCTCGGCCTTCGGCGACGATATCGAGAAGATAACCGAGTTCGATCCCGTTTCGCAGAAGGTAGTGTCCGAGCTAGACCGCGCCGCTATATACCCGGCCAAGCATTTCCTGACGTCGCAGCCGAGGGTAGAGGAAGCCATAAAGGTCATAGGGCAGGAACTTGCCGAGCGGCTCGAATCCCTGCGCTCAAGGGGAAAGCTGCTCGAAGCCCAGCGGCTCGAACAGCGAACAAGATACGACATGGAGATGCTGCAGGAGATAGGCTACTGCCACGGCGTCGAGAACTATTCGCGCCACCTGGGCGGCAGGCCCGCGGGCGCGAGGCCGTACTGCCTCATAGATTATTTCCCCGATGATTTCCTCATGATAGTGGACGAGTCGCACGTGACGATCCCGCAGATAAGGGGCATGTACGAGGGCGACCGCGCGCGCAAGACGACGCTGGTTGACTTCGGTTTCCGGCTCCCTTCGTGCCTCGATAACAGGCCTCTGCGGTTCGATGAGTTCGAAACGCTGGCAAAGGAGGCGATATTCGCCTCGGCGACCCCGTCCGAATATGAAATATCAAAAAGCGGGGGCAGGGTCATCGAACAGGTCATAAGGCCTACCGGCCTGGTAGACCCCGAAATAATAATAAAGCCTACCGACAGGCAGGTCGACGATATCGTAGCCCAGGTCCGGGAACGGGCCGGCAGGAAGGAGCGTGTCCTCGTGACTACCCTGACGAAACGAATGGCCGAGGACCTTTCGGCGTATCTCGATGGCCTTGACCTGCGCGTGAAATATATCCACTCGGATATCGACGCCATAGAGAGGGTAAAGATCCTGAAGGAGTTGCGCCTCGGGCAATTCGACTGCCTTGTGGGGGTCAATCTCCTAAGGGAGGGGCTCGACCTTCCCGAGGTCTCGCTTGTCGCCGTCCTGGACGCGGATAAGGAAGGGTTCCTGCGTTCTGAGACGTCGCTCATCCAGCTTGCGGGGCGCGCCGCCCGCCACATAAACGGCCAGGTAATTATGTACGCCGATAATATCACCGGTTCGTTGAAGCGCGCCATCGGGGAAACAAAACGTAGACGGACGCTGCAATTGGAGTATAATAAGGAGAATAATATAACGCCGAGATCGATCCGGAAGGCGATCCGCGACGGCATCGAGATGCTGCAGGATGCCGAGAAGGTCGAGATGGAGGCGGTCGGGGTCGCAGATACCGGCGGTTACGAAATAGAGAAGATAATAGAAGAGCTTGAATACGAGATGGACCTCGCGGCGCGCAACCTGCAGTTCGAGAAGGCCGCTGACATACGCGATAAGATTTTGGAGCTAAGAAAGGCTTTGGATGGACGATAAGATACTCAACATGTTCCGCTCTTCGAACGGGGAGTTCATCTCCGGAGAGGATATAAGCGAGAAACTCGGGATCTCGCGCGCTGCGGTCTGGAAACATATTGAGCAGCTGCGCAGGGACGGCTATGAGATAACGGGTGAGCCGCATGTCGGCTACCGGCTGACCGGAACACCCGATAAACTGATCCCCGAGGAGGTCTCGTATAAACTCGGTACCAAAGTCATCGGCCGGATGATATACTCCTATGAGTCCACTGACTCGACCAACGACGTCGCACATCGCCTCGCACAAT
>JAQUSA010000085.1 GCA_028715315.1 Candidatus Omnitrophota bacterium
GGATACAAAAAGGTCCGCCCGCTCGTATTCTGCGGCCTCTATCCGGTCAACTCTAAGGATTTTACTTTTCTCAGGGACGCGCTGGAAAAACTTGAATTGAGCGATTCCTCCTTTATTTACGAGGTGGAATCATCCGTATCATTCGGGTTCGGCTTCAGGTGCGGATTCCTCGGACTGCTGCATATGGAGATCGTACAGGAGAGGCTCGAGAGGGAATATAACCTTAACCTGATAGCGACCACCCCGAGCGTTGTCTACAAGGTAAAGAAGACGGACGGGCAGACAGTCGATATCGAGAACCCGAGCAAGCTCCCCGCTCCGCAGGAGATCGAGCATATCGAAGAACCGTACATACGCGCGTTCGTGATCACCCCGGCGGATACGCTGGGGAACGTGATGCAATTGTGCCAGGAGAGAAGGGGCGTTTATAAGTCGACCGAATACCTCGACCCGACAAGGGCGATGCTGGTCTATGAGTTCCCATTATCAGAGATTATTGTGGATTTTTATGATAAAATAAAATCCATCACTCGCGGTTACGGTTCGCTTGATTATGAATTCAAGGAATACCTCGAAAGCGACCTGGTGAAGCTCGATATACTGATAAACACGAAACCTTGCGATGCGCTGTCGTTCATCGTGCATAAGGACAACGCTTATGCGAAGGGAAACCAACTCGTCACGAAACTGAAAGAGCTCATTCCGAGGCAGCTTTTTGAGGTCGCGCTTCAGGCGGCGATCGGCAGCAAGATAATCGCCCGCGAGACGGTCCGCCCGGTCGGCAAGAACGTGACGGCGAAATGCTACGGCGGAGACATATCGAGGAAGCGCAAGTTGTGGGAGAAACAGAAGGAAGGCAAGAAACGCATGAAACAGTTCGGAAAGGTCGAGATACCCCAGGAGGCCTTTATGGCCGTCCTGAAGCTCTGAGGAGATAAAATGACGAAGGGCATAAAAGAAAAGAAGAAGAAATCCTTAACGAGGGAGTTAGCCGAGATAGTCATAACAGCTTTCCTTCTCGCGTTCGTGATAAAGGTATTCGTGTTCGAGCTCTACAAGATACCGTCGGGTTCGATGATACCCACGCTTTTAGTGGGCGACAGGATCGTCGTGGTCAAATACGTGTTCGGGCCCAGGCTGCCTTTCGTGAATTTGAGGCTGCCGGGCCTAAGGGAGCCGAAGATAGGGGAGATCGTAGTATTCAAATCCCCGGATGACCCGAAGAAGTCCTTTATTAAGAGGTTTGTCGCCACGGGAGGCGATACTGTCGAGATAAAGAACGGAAAGCTTTTGGTGAACGGGACGGCCGTTGAGGACCCGCCCGCATTCAGGCGCGTATATTATTACAACAGGGGTGATTACGGGCTGGAAGGGAAACCAGTCACTGTGCCGAAGGACTGCTATTTCGTGCTCGGAGACAACTCCGCTTCAAGCAA
Source organism: Candidatus Omnitrophota bacterium (assembly GCA_028715315.1). Lineage (GTDB taxonomy): Bacteria > Omnitrophota > Gorgyraeia > Pluralincolimonadales > Pluralincolimonadaceae > UBA6215. The sequence goes on from JAQUSA010000085.1 coordinate 1,437, forward strand.
GGACAGCAGGTACTGGGGCTTTGTGCCCAGGAGCTACCTTATCGGAAAAGCCGTATTGGTGATATTGCCGTTCGACAGGATGCAGCTTATTAACGGTAAATAAATGAACGTTGCGAACAAGATTACGATCCTCAGGATGCTGCTCACCCCGGTCTTCGTCGGGCTTGCGCTGTATTACAAGCCGGAGAATGACCATCTCAGGTACTACGCGCTTTGCGTATTCAGCATAGCGGTCCTGACCGACGCGCTCGACGGTTTCCTAGCGCGTTTCCTGAAGCAAAAAACGACCCTCGGGACGATAATGGACCCCATCGCCGACAAATTGCTGCTTATAACCGCCTTCATCAGCCTTACCGTTTGGAACGCCAGCGTAAAACTGCCGCTCTGGCTTCCGATAATTGTGGTGAGCCGTGACATCATCATAGTGATAGGGGTATTGGTAATATTCCTCATACACGGTGACGTCAAGATATCCCCGAGCCCGCTGGGAAAGATCACGACCTTCTTCCAGATGGCCGCGATAATCAGCGTGCTTCTGCTGTACAGGCACTCGGAATATATCTGGAACACGGCCGTCGTATTCACGGGGCTGTCCGGCATAGACTATATGTTCAGGGGAGCGCGCATGATGAACGGGAACACGGTGAAAAAATAATATGGAAACCCTGCTTTCTCTGTTAGTATGCTACATCATCGGGTCGATACCCACGAGTTTCCTCGTGGCGAAATACCTTAAGGGTATCGATATCAGGGAGCACGGGAGCGGCAACGCGGGGGCGACCAATACTGCGAGGGTGGTTGGAAAAGGCTGGGGCCTCCTCGTGCTTGCCGTTGACATTTTGAAGGGGCTTATCTGCGCGACCCTGGTCGCGAAACTGTTCCTAAGGTGGGGCGTCCCGGTCGACGGGCATGTCTACCCGCTTATCCTTGGAGCGATGGCGATAGCCGGCCACATCTGGTCGGTATTCCTCGGTTTCAGGGGAGGCAAAGGCATAGCCACATCATCCGGCGTATTTATAGGCGTCGCGCCGAAGGTATTCCTGGTCGCGCTCGTGATATGGGTAGCGGTTTTCCTGTGGAAGAGGTATGTATCGCTGGCCTCGATAATCAGCGCGGTCTCAATACCCTTAATGTCCTCGGTGACGGGATACCCGTCGCTGTTCGTGCTTATCAGTTCCGCCATTTGCGCGGTAACGGTATACAAACATTATCCTAACATAAAGAGGCTCGTACGCGGCGAGGAGCATGCGTTCGAGTTCAAAAAACATGGCTGATCAGAAGAAGGTAGCCGTCATAGGCGACGGAGGGTGGGGCACTACGCTCGCGATCCTGCTGGATTCAAAGGGATACAAGGTGAGCCTGTGGGGCGCCTTTGCGGAATATACCGGCATGATGAAGCTGTCGCGCGAGAACACTAAATTCCTCCCCGGCATAAAGATACCCGGCACCATAGAGCTCACCTCGGAGATCGGGCAACCGGTCAGGGATTCCGACGTTATCGTGATGGCCGTCCCTTCACAATATATGCGCAAGGTCTCGGGAATACTGAAGGGGATGGATACCGGAGGGAAATTGTTCGTCAGTGTCTCGAAGGGCGTCGAGAACGGCAGCCTCATGAGGATGTCGGAGGTAATAAAGGATGTCCTCGGGAACGTAAGGATCGGCGCGCTCTCGGGGCCTACGATATCATATGAGGTCGCGCGCGGCCTCCCGACGACCGTGGTCGCCGCGTCTTCTGACGAAAGCGCCGCGAAGGAGATCCAGGACCTCTTCATGACGGAGAATTTCAGGATTTACTCCAACACCGATGTCATCGGCGTTGAGTTGGGAGGTTCGCTCAAGAACGTCATCGCTATAGCCGCGGGAATATCGGACGGCCTCGGGTTCGGGGTCAATACGAAATCGGGCCTTCTCGTAAGGGGTATAGTGGAGATAGCTCGGCTCGGCACCGGGATGGGAGCAAAACACGAGACATTCTACGGCATAAGCGGGCTCGGCGACCTCGTCACTACCTGCGTCAGCACGCACGGCAGGAACAGGTGGTTCGGCGAGCAGATCGGCAAAGGAAAGGCTCCCGATGCGATATTAAAGAGCACCGAGATGGCGGTGGAAGGAGTCGGGACCGCAAAATCCTGCCATGAACTATGCGTAAAATACGGCATCGAGATGCCTATTGCCGACGAGGTCTACAACGTGGTATTCGAGGGAAAGGACCCCAAGGCAGCCGTGCGAAACCTCATGACCCGCAGTAAAAAATCGGAAGACCGTAAGTAATCAACCCGTTAATTCCAGCTATACTTTTTTCCGGCGATTTGTTATAATAAATGCTCTAATTCTTTAGAAAATCTATATCGGGGCGTGGCTCAGTTTGGTAGAGCACTTGTATGGGGTACAAGTGGTCAGCGGTTCAAGTCCGCTCGCCCCGACCATCTTTTTTGCGGGAGATAAGTGAAATGGAAAAGATCAACGTGGGATTGATAGGGTTCGGTACCGTCGGGGTGGGCGTCGCGCGGGCGCTCATGGAGAAATCCGCCCATTTTGAACGCCTTGTCGGGGCGCGTGTCGTCCTCAAAGCCATTTGCGACAATGATTTAAGAAGAAAAAGGCACATAAAGGTCAACAGGAAGATACTGACCAGCGACATAAACAGGGTGTTGGGCAATCCGGACATCGATATCGTAGTCGAGCTGGTCGGAGGTATACATCCGGCAAAGGAATTCGTCCTGAAGGCGATCAAGAGCGGGCAGCATGTCGTAACCGCAAATAAAGCGCTGATTACCGAACACGGACAGGAGATATTTGACGCGGCGCAGAAGGCCGGCGTCGAGATTTTCTATGAGGCATCGGTCGGCGGAGGGATCCCGATAATAAAAGCCCTGCGCGAAGGCCTCATCGCGAACGAGATAGACACCGTGATGGGCATAGTGAACGGGACCTCGAATTATATACTGTCTTCGATGGCCGAGGAGGGGCTGAGCTTTTCCGACGCGCTCGACCAGGCGAAGAAGAAAGGGTACGCCGAGAGGAATCCCGCCCTGGATATAGAGGGTTACGATTCTGCTCACAAGCTAGCGATACTTACCTTTCTCGGTTTCGGTAAATTCGTGAAGCTCGAGGATATCTACGTCGAGGGCATACTGGACGTATCACAGAACGATATCAGGTACGCCGATGAGTTCGGTTACGCGATAAAGCTGCTCGCGATCGCGAAACGCAGGGATAACGAGCTCGAGGTGAGGGTCCATCCGACACTGTTATCCAAAAAACACCTCCTCGCGAACGTGAACGGCGTTTACAACGCCATCTATGTGCACGGGGACATGGTCGGAGGGACCTTGTTCTACGGCAGGGGGGCCGGGCAGAATCCTGCGGCAAGCTCCGTCGTCGGGGACGTGATAGACCTCGCGCGAAATTTGAGGTTCAATTCCGTAGGAAGGGTCCCGATCTACATGAAGGACAAGTCGATTAAAAAGATTATGAAGATCGACGACGTAGAGGCCAGTTATTACATAAGGATCTCCTGCATCGACAAGCCGGG
>JAQUSA010000086.1:0-3071 GCA_028715315.1 Candidatus Omnitrophota bacterium
ATAAAAACGTTTCGAGGCGCAAAATGAAGCTATCAAAAGTATTGCTGCTCTCCGTAATAGTGTGTAGCCTCTCTTACATCTGCTTTGCTGAAGAAGTTAAGGAAGAAAAGCTTACTGCCAACCAGTATTTCAACCGCGGCGTCGTCCATCTCAACAAGCACCGGTATGAAGAAGCCATCAGGGAATTCGATAAGGCTATAGAAGTGAACCCTAAGTTTTACGATGCCTATAAAATGGCCGGGAACGCGTATATGGATATGGGCGATTACGATAAGGCCATCGCCGAATATTCCAAAGGCTTGGAGGCCAATTCCAGGAATCCCAACCTATACTACAACCGCGGTTGCGCGTATATGAAAAAGGGCGAGAACGATAAGGCCATTGCGGATTTCCAGCGCGCGATAGAGATCAACCCGAATTTCAAACTGCCGTATAATAATTTAGGCAACGCGATGTCTGATGTGGGCGCGTACGGCGCCGCGATAGACAGCTATGACAGCGCCTTAGCTGCCGACCCGGTTAATATCAATGCGATTAGGAACCGGGGGATTTCATGCATGAAAATGGGAGCCTACGACAAAGCAGTCGAAGATTTCAGCCGCCTTATTAGTATGGATCCTACGGGTTTTTACGGATATTATGACCGCGGCTCTGCCTATTTTCACCTGAGGGAATTCGACAAGTCAATAAGGGACTACAACAGGGCGCTCTTGATAAATCCTTTCAGCTACACAGCTATGAACAACCGCGGTTTCACGTATTTCTGTAAGGGGGATTACAAACAGGCGTTGAGCGATTTCAGGATGGCCGTAATTTATAATCAGTATGCCGTTGACTCATGGGACAATCTCGGAATTACCGCTTACAGGCTCGGAGATCAAGAGAAGGCGAGGGAGTACCTGGAAACGGCTGCCGGCCTCAATTCGATATCGTATGAAGTTTACCAGTATCTCGGGGAGATATACGCGGAAAAAGGCGACCGCGAAAAGGCGGATATGTATTTCAGGAAAGCGGAAGAGAATAAAGAGAATGTACTGCAGATCCCTTAACAAAAGGCCAACCCCATGAAAAAACCGTTCATCGCGGTCACAGTCATTTTTATTGCCATTGCGGCGGCAGCGGCCGGCGTTTATTTCGGTTATATCGCAAAACCGCAGGCGATCGAGTCCGTTCTGCCTGCCGGTCCGGTCTTCTTCGTGAAATTTCTCGATGCCGACAGGCAGTTCGGGGAGTTCAGGTCATCGAAACTATATAAGAACGTGGAATCTATCGATATAGGAATGTTGCTGGAAAAGAGCGGCATGAAGAAGGAGCAGGCGGAAGCCATCGGCATGAAAAAGGCGGATATAACGGGCTTTATAGACGGGCTGCCCTTCGGCACGTATTTTGGAAAGGAAGCATCCGTAGCGTTATATCCGTCGGGTGTTATATTTGCCGCGAAGATAAGACCCGGGGCGAAATTTATCGACCTGCTCGCGAAGGCGTTCAATAAGCCGGGTAAAATATATGAGGCAAAGGAAGAGGGCTGCAACGGCAGAAAGATATCCGTTGTGAGGATAGGGGATAAGACAAGTGTTGCGTATATCCGGATCAAGGACGTGCTGATAGCGGGTACGGACAAAGCAGCCGTCTTATCCTGCTATGATGTTGCCGGGAAAAAACTTCCCGCATTGGCTCAGGATAAAGATTTCGCGGCAGCGATGCCGGAGCTCGCGAAGGGCGCCGAGACGGTTGCCTTCGGTGACATCGGAAAGATGATCGAAGGGGCCAAGAAGGCCGTTGCGGCCATCCCTGTGCCGTCCGGGGACGGGATAGCAGCGGACATACTAAAAGCATTCAAGGAAAATGCGGGCGGATATTTCGACGAATACAGCGGCTTCGGGGCTATCGTCTATGCCAAGTACCCCGGAGAGATAAAGAAGAGGGTGATATCCAGAAGCATCGACAAGCCGAAAATGACCCCATTCTTAAAGGATTTTTATTCTGTGGCCCCGCGCGGAAACGTCACGGTTAAATTCGCCCCGGCAGACACTATTTGGTATGGCTGGGACACGATCGAATGGAAAGCATACTGGCGATACATAAGGGAGGCGATGAAGAACGGACCGCAGGAACGGACTGAAGTCATCGGGTTTGGCGGGATAGTATCCGATTTTGAGAAATGGGCGGGTATCAGCGTCGAGAACGATCTAATTCCGGCCCTCGGTGATGAAGCATGCCTATGTTTTACCGACGTGAGTTACGAAGGCCTTATCCCGGCGCCGAAATTCGTGTATATTATCAAAGTAAGAAATAAACAGGTCATAGATCAGCTGATAGGTAAATTTGTTCAGGACGGCCATGACGATGGGATGGACCTGAAATCGGAAACATATAGTAACGTCGAGATAAAATACCTGGACCTGCCGTTCGGCCTTGCGTTCCAGCCGGCATACTGTTACGTCGGGGATTACCTGCTGTTATCGATGGGCCGCATGCCGGTAAAGAATTCCATAGATTCGTACTTTGGCGCCGCGAAATCGCTGCTCGATAACGAGGATTTCAGGGCTGTCAACAACGGGCCGGAAGGAGCAGCAAACCAGGTTAGTTTTGTTGATGCAGATGCTTTACTCCGTGAAACCAGGAATTTTTGCGATTGGGGCTTAAGATGGCTAACTTATATTTCCGAGGAGAACAAGGCCTACTACGAAAAGCAGAAGAAATACGAAGAGATGATGTTGGCCCATATGGACAGCCTCAGGGCCGACATACTTGCGCTGGAGAAGGAACTGTCTGATATGAAGGCGCAGCGCGCGGACCCCGCCGTTTTGGCAGAGGTAAAATCTGAACTCGATTTAAAGATATGGGACAAGAATTCCATGTTGAAGATTGACAAAGAGCAGTTGGCCCATTTGGAGGAGCAGGAGAAGCATCGTGTCGCAGCCACCAGGCAGGACATAGATGTGCCCCTGGTCAAGCTGTGGGTGGAAAAAGCAGCCTATCCTATTATGGAGGGCCTTCTGTCGAATAACGTCTCAAGCTCAAAGGCGGTCTTCACGGAAAATGCGATTCGCACGGAGATCTTATCCAAA
>JAQUSA010000086.1:3171-4913 GCA_028715315.1 Candidatus Omnitrophota bacterium
TCCATGAAAAAATCCGCACTTACAATAACTATCATATCGGCAGCCGTTGTCGCGGTTGCCGCAGGCGTATATTTTACTTTCGCGGCGAAACCGCCCGCGATAGAGACCATCCTCCCGGCTGATGCCGTATTTTTCGTGAAGTTCTCCGAGGTCGACAGGCAGGTGAAGGAGTTCAAGGCCTCGAAGCTCTTCAAGAACATCGAGAAGATAGATATAGACACGCTCATGGAGAAGAGCGGAGCGAAGAAGGAAGACATCGAGAAGTTCAGGGCCGCCAGGACGGAGCTGACGGGTTTCATCGGCGGGCTGGTCCTCGAGAAATATTTCGGCAAGGAGATAGCGGTCGCGGTATACCCGCTGAAGGCGGGCGAACTCACGCCGGAGGCATTCCTCGATATGGCGTCGAATTTCACGCTGGTCACGAGGGTCAAACCCGAGACGAAGTTCATAGATTTCCTCGCGAAGATATTCAATAAGGCCGGCAGGAAATACGAGGTCGTCGAGGAAAAATACAAGGGCAGGAAGATAACCGTCGTAAAGCTCGACGATAAAGTGAGCCTCGCGTATGTCCAGATCAAGGACATGCTCGTCATAGGGTTCGGCAGGAAGGCCGCGGCCTCCAGCTGCGACGTAGCCGACAAAAAGATGCTTTCGCTCGCGCAGGACAAGGACTATACCGCCGCGATGTCAAAGTTCCCGAAAGGCGCCGATACCGTCGCGTTCGGTGACATAGGGCTTATGATGTCCGGCTTCAAACGTCTAGCGGAATCGATACCGGCGCCCAAGGAAACTTCGCCTTTGGACCCGCAACAGGCGGTCCTGGCCCAGGTAAACAAGTCCGTTGACATGTACGCCGGCTTCAAGACCTTCAGCTACGCGAAATACCCCGGCAAGATAGCCAAGGAGAGGATGTTTGTCGGCATCGACAGGTCGAAGCTTATGCCTTTCTTCAAGAGCTTCTATTCGGTCAAGGCGCGCAAGAATACCGCTCTGAAACTGGCCCCCGCCAGCGCGATATATTACGACTGGGGCACCTTTGAATGGAGGTCATACTGGAAATATATAACAGAAGAGGTGAGCAAAGAGGCGGCCAAGGCGAACCAGGGCCCGACCTTTAACGATATGATCGCCGGCATCGAGAAACAGATGGGCATTAGCATAGAGAAAGACCTGATCCCGGCGCTCGGAGACGAGACGGGCGTATGCCTTACGGATATAAACCTCGACGGCATGATACCGATGCCGCAGTTCGTGGTCTTCCTTAAGGTCGACAAGAAAGAGGCGATAGACAGGATGCTCGCGCAGTTCACGCAGGGCGGGAGCATGCAGTCTGAGTCGTATAAGGGGACCGATATCAAATATATGAACCTGCCGTTCGGGATGGCGTTCCAGCCGGCGTTCTGCTATGTCGGGGACTATTTCCTTTTTTCGCTGGGGCGCGAGCCGATAAAAGGTTCGATAGATTCGTATTCCGGGGCGGCAAAGTCGCTCTTCGAGAACGAGGAATTCAAAGCCGTAAACTACGGCCTTATGGAACCCGCCAACAGGGTGTGTTTCGTGAGGGTCGACACGCTCCTGCAGAAGGCGAAGGGCATCTGTGAATGGGGCGTCAGGTGGATGACCTTTATGTCTGAGCAGCAGAAGAAGTACAAGGATATGATGGCGGCACAGACGGGCAAGCTCGAGGAGGATATAAAGGCCCTCGAGAAAGAGGCGGCGGACCTGAAGGCGAAGCGCGCCGA
>JAQUSA010000087.1 GCA_028715315.1 Candidatus Omnitrophota bacterium
CGCGATGCCGCGCGCAGGAACGGCATGAAGCTTCTAAGGGAAGACGGCCTCAACAAGGTCAAGGAAGGGATCACGACGATATCCGAGGTCATACGCATAACACACGGATACGAGGAATAGGAATGGCTCCCGAAAAAGAACAGCCCAAGCAGGAAAAATACAAGCGGATAGGCCAGCTTCTGCTCGATAAGCATATGATAAACGAGCACCAGCTCGAGCAGGCCCTTGAGGAGCAGAAGCTCACAGGTAAGCTGCTCGGAAGGATATTCGTCGATATGGGTGTCGTCAAGGAGGATGATATCCTGCAGCTTCTCGGCGCGAGGTCCGGTTTTTCCGTTATCAAGCTGAAGGATATGAAGATACCGAAGGAGGTCATCGATAAGGTCCCGGCCTCCGTCGCAAAGATATATACGATCATGCCCATTGCGGTTGACGGGAACCAGCTGTCGATCGCGATCGCCGACCCGCTTAACGTTGCCGCGTTCGATGACCTCAGGTTCACCCTGGGCATGAACATAAAGGGCGTGGTCGCCAGCGACGAGGATATCAAGGAGCAGATACAGAAGTATTACGGTTCCGAAGGCGAGACGATACAGGACGTGCTCGGAGTGTTCGGCGAAAAGATGGAGCTCGTAGCGGCCGGCGAGGAGATCAACGACATCGCGACATTGCAGGAACTGGCGTCGCGCGCCCCGGTCATAAAACTGCTGAACATGATATTGCTGCAGGGCGTAAAGGAGAAAGCCTCCGACATACATTTCGAGCCCTTTGAATCGGACTACAGGGTAAGGTACAGGGTGGATGGCGTGCTTTACGAAGTCGCGCGCCCCCCAAAAAACCTCAGCCTGGGACTCTCGTCGAGGATAAAGGTTATGGCTAACCTCGACATAGCCGAGCGCCGCCTTCCGCAGGACGGCCGTATCATGATCACTATTGAAGGCAAGAGCGTTGACCTGCGTATCTCGACCCTGCCGACGATATTCGGCGAAAGCGTCGTCATGAGGGTCCTCGACAGGACGACCGTCAGCTTATCGATAGACGACGTGGGCATGCTCGATGATACGAAGAAGAAGATACGCGGCATAATACAAAAGCCCAACGGGATATTCCTGGCCACCGGGCCTACCGGCTGCGGGAAGACCACAACGCTTTACGGGTGCATGAGGGAGATAAACAAGATAGAGTATAAGGTTATCACGACCGAGGATCCCGTCGAGTACGACCTTAAGGGAGTCATCCAGGTCCCGATAAATGCGAAGATAGGCCTTACATTCGCGTCCTGCCTCCGGCATATTTTAAGGCAGGATCCCGATATAATCATGGTCGGCGAGATAAGGGACCCGGATACCGCGCAGATAGCGATACAGGCATCGCTGACCGGACACCTCGTCTTCTCTACGCTCCATACAAATGACGCATCCGGCACGATAACTAGGCTGGTCGATATGGGAGTCGAACCGTTCCTTGTCACGTCCACGCTTGAAGCGGTGCTCGCGCAGAGGCTGGTCAGGAAGATATGCACTTACTGCAAGGAGGAGTATACGCCGGAGCCCGAGATCGTCGCGGACCTGGGGCTTAAGCCCGAGGATGTCAAGACGCACAAATTCTACAGGGGCGCCGGCTGCGTTAAATGCAATAATTCCGGGTACAAGGGCAGGACCGGTATTTACGAACTCCTGCAATTGAACGAGGAGATAAGGCAGCTTGTAATAGGGAAGGCCCATACCGCCCTCATAAAGAAGGCGGCCATTGCGGGCGGGATGAAGACCCTGCTCGAGGACGGCCTTGAGAAGATCTATTCCGGCGTTACAAGCGTCGATGAGGTGCTTAAAGAAGCCCAGACATCCGTTCTTTAGCTTTTTTTGAGCCTTTGACAAAGACGTTTTAATAGGGTATATTTGTATTACAGATTAAGGGAGAATAAGTTATGGCCATATTCAACTACGTCGCTATCGACAAAGACGGCAAGGAGACCAAAGGCAGGCTTGATGTCGCCGGGAACCAGGAGGCGATGGAGCAGATCCGCCAGAAGGGCCTCTACCCGATAAGCATCTCGGAAGAAAAGGCAAAGTCAGACGGGCCTTCACCGAGGGCGGGGTCGGCGCCGGGCGAGATAAAACCCGCGAAATCCGTGTTAACGCTGTCGTTCGGCGGCGTCAGCGCGAAGCAGATAACCATTTTTACCAGGCAGTTGGCCACGCTGATCGGTTCTGGCCTGCCGCTGGTCCGCGCTCTCTATGTGCTGGAGAGGCAGGAGAAAGCCGGCGTCCTTAAGGTCACCATAAGGGGGCTTGCCGAACAGGTGGAGGGAGGCAGCTCATTCTCCGAAGCGCTCGCTAAATTTCCCAAGGCGTTCCCGTCCCTGTACGTAAATACCGTAAAAGCCGGTGAGGCGGGCGGCGTCCTGGAAGTCGTATTGACGCGACTCGCGGAATTTGCCGAGAAATCACAGAGGCTGGAGGGAAGGATCAAGTCGGCCATGATATACCCGGCGCTCGTCCTTACGATGGCGCTGTCGGTCCTCGGTTTCCTTATAGCGTTTATAGTCCCGAAGTTCCTTCAGATATTCAAGGAAATGAACGTAGAGCTGCCGGTAATGACAAAAGTGCTTCTTGTCGTCAGCGATTTCGCGAAAAACCAATGGTATATCGGATTGGCGGTAATAGCGTTGTTGATCGTATTGTTCAAGGTCCTGTACAAGCTGCCGGCGACAAGGCTGCTTTTGGACAAGGCAAGGCTTGAGATACCGGTCATGGGGGTGCTGGTAAGGAAGATAGCCATTGCCCGCTTCTCAAGGACGCTGGGTACGCTGCTTTCCAGCGGCGTTCCTATATTGCAGTCGCTGATGGTCGCGAAGGATACGACCGGCAACGAAGCTATGGCGCGTTCCATAGTGGTAGTCCATGACGCCGTAAGGGAAGGCGAGACGGTCGCGAAACCGCTCCTGAAAGCCGGGTTGTTCCCCGCGATGGCTGTAAATATGATCTCCGTAGGGGAGGAGACCGGCGCCCTTGACCAGATGCTCCTTAAAGTCGCTGACGTATATGATGAAGAGGTCGATGTCACGGTAACCGGCCTCATGTCCATACTTGAGCCGTTCTTGATCATCGGGCTGGGCCTCATAGTGGGTTTCATAGTCATAGCTATGTTCCTGCCGCTCTTCCAGCTCGTAACCGCGCTAGGAGGTGGTTAAAATGAGAAGGGGTAAAAGGGGATTCACGATAATAGAACTCATAGTCGTCATGACGATAATTATGATGCTGGCGGGGCTTGTCGCCGGGGCCGCATCCTCGGCAAGGCAGCGCGCGCTGATAGCGCGGACCCGTTCCATGATAGCTGCTATTGAGACGGGCCTGGGCATGTTCCAGTCCGACCTTGGCGGTTATCCGACCTCCGGCAACACGAACTTGTATAACTGCCTTACGACCAATAGCGGCACCTATTTTTTGAGTACCAATACTAATCTGCCGAGTACAAACTGGGCGGGGCCGTATATGATATTCAAGGATAGCGACCTCACGAGCGGCACTACGATCATAGACGCGTGGGGCACCCCTTTGACCTATACGAGGCCCGACACCACGCACGGCGGCAACTATGTAGACATAATCTCGTACGGGCCGGATAGGGCCGCCGGCGGTACGGACAACATTACGAACTGGTCCAGATAGGCGGTTTTTAGCAGGGGGATAAGATGAAAAGGAGCGGATTCACCCTCATTGAGATCGTGATATCGCTTTCTATCCTCGCGATCGGTCTTGTGGGGATCCTTTCACTCTTTCCCATAGGTTTCGATTCCGCAAGAAGGTCGGTAAGCGCGACCCAGGCGACCATCCTCGCGCACGAGCACCTGGAAGAATTAAGGAACAGCGGCTATCCTGCCCTCGGCTCCACCTCCGGAACATTCACGACAGACCCTGCCTACACATGGACCCAGACGGTCACGACTACGACGGTAACCGGCCTGAGGCAGGTCATTTGCACCGTGACCTGGGCACAGGGTAACAGGACATTCCAGAGGGCATTTACCACAAATGTCGCGAACAGGTAGGGGTCCTATAACCGGCAGGGCCGGGCTCACTCTCGTAGAGATACTCGTCGTCTCGGTCATATTTACTATTGTCGTATTAGCCCTGTTCACTGTATTAAAGGGCGCGATCGATTCCTGGCGCAAATCCGAGACGCTGCTGGACATGTACCAGAACGCGAGGTTCGCGCTCGGACTTATGCAGAAGGAGATACCCGCCGCCGTCCTGTACCAGGGATCGAACGATACCGGCCACTGGACGAAATTCGAGGGCCATAACCTCGGAACGGCTGAGATAATAAAGGGCGCGGCTTCCGTTGCGGATGAGGTGTTCTTTGTCAGCCCTGTTGCCGGGAATCCGGGGCATCAGGACCTCTGCGAGGTCGGATACTGGCTGCGCAGCGATAATTGCCTGATGCGGCATTTCGAATATTTTGACGGGACGACAATACCGGTAGTATATGATTTTTCAGTGAATAACGCAGGGACATCCTCCGATGACGTGATAGCGCGCAACGTTACGGCCCTGGAGTTCACGTATTATTACAGGTCCGCGTCGGGCGGCCTTCCTACGGCAACAGCCGTGGCGTGGGATTCGGGTCAGGACCTGCTTAACGGCAGTCCCAGCCAGAATTTCGGCGACGACGGCAACGCGAAGATACCGGACGGCCTTCCTAACGCGGTTGGCGTCTCGATAACGATACAGAGCCGGGACGGGCTGCAGCACAGGACTTTTACAGATTTCATACATATGCCATAGGCGGTAATATGAATACGATCCGGGAGAAGAAAGGTGTAGCGCTCATAATCGCCGTCGGCGTGCTGGCGCTTGTCGCGATGATAGCGACGAGCTTTGCCATCAA
>JAQUSA010000088.1 GCA_028715315.1 Candidatus Omnitrophota bacterium
AGTTCACGGCCACTGATTCGGGCGGGCAGGTTGCCGAGAAGAAGGTCTCGGTCAAGATCGACAGCAAGCCCGGCAAATACGTCGACCTGCCGTTTGATCACGACTGGATATCTATGAACAATAGTTACACCAACGGTACCGGCTGGGATTATGCCGCGGAAGACCTGCCGGCATCCGGTTCGGAATTCATATACAACGGGAAAGAGAGGGTCAAATTCAGGTTCGGGGACAAATCCGACGGGGCGATGAATACGGTCGAATGCGCGAAGCAGAAGATCACTTTTTCGCCCGGCTATTACGGTAAAGTCTACATCCTGGCCGCCATGCATGACGGCGGCGCCAAGATCCCGTTCATGCTGAACTATACCGACGGGACGCAGGAGAAGGCCGTCGCGGGTTTCTCTGATTGGTGGGGCGCCAACGCGGCCTTCGGAGAGGATACCGTGATAAGGACCTCGCACCACCATGAGGCGGCCGGAGAGAGGAAGCCGGGTTCCGGGATATACATGCAGGCTATCGAGCCCGACAGGAAGAAGGTCCTCGCTTCGATAGTCCTTCCATCCGAGCCGAAGCTGCATATATTCGCGATGACCCTCGAAGGCGAGGCATCGAACGACGCTATACCGGAGCCCTCGATAAAAGAGCCGCAGGCCAATTCTTCCGTCGGCGATATAGTTAAGATCGCCGTCGAGGACAACGAGAGCGATATAGCGAAGGCGGAGTATTCGGTAGATTCGGGAGCATGGGCGCCCATGAAGGCGGAGGGCGGCGGGAATTATACTGCCGAATGGGATACCGCCAAAGTCCAGGGGATAATTCACACGATCGCGGTCAAGGCGACCGATAAGATCGGGCAGATAAATATCAAGTCGATAGAGGTCAGGGTCGTGAACCGCGTCACGATAATATTCCCGTTCGAGGGGGCGAGCATATATAAGGCCGCGAACCTGATGGTCGAGCCGAGGGCGAACAGGGAGGTCGAGAAGATAGAGTTCTCGGTGGATAACGGCACTTTCACGCAGATGTCCGCCTCCGGCATGGGCCTCTATACGGCTGAATGGAACACCGAAGGGTATAAAGCGGGTTCCGGGCATGTCCTGGTGGTCAGGGAGTACGAAAAAGGCGGCGGCGTCACGATAGATACGGTCAAGGTCACCGCGGACTCGATAAAGGTAATGATCGCCGAGCCGCTGAAGGGCCACCCGATAAAAGTCGATAAGGCGATCCGCGACTGGGTCGGCGTCGCTCCGGAGCAGGAGAACACAGCGACCATCAATAACGGGGAATTCATCTGGAAGGACGCGAAAGACGACGATACGGGCAACGGCCATTATACTTATCCGACAAATAAGGCCGTAAGCAAGGGATGCGACCTCAGGGAGTTCCGCATCACGTGGGATGACGAGAACCTTTACATGCTGATAAAATGCGACAGGCCCGGGGATTTCTGGGCGCCCTACAGGATCATCGGCATAGATACGGACGGCGCTAAGGGCGGCAAGGGCGGCACGCAGGTCCTCGCGCAGGGCGATCCCGACGATGTCGGCCCCGATAAGGGGTCTTTCGGCGAGATAAAGGTTGCCCCGGAACTCGCATGCGAATATATTGTGGGGGCATACAATTCATACAAGGGCCGTATATGGGACGCTAAGGGCAAGCTGGTTGCGTCCAAGGAAGCGAAACCCGACGATACCCCGGGATTCAAGATAGATGATTACGGTTGGAGCGCCGTCGAGGTCGCGATACCGTGGAAATTGCTCGGCGGCTCGCCCCCATACGGCCAGACATGGAGATTTATCGTGGGCATCGGCCAGCAGGATAATGATGTATTCAGGGAGATAGAAAAAGACGCTTCCGAATGGCGCGGCGGCGGCGGCGAATCGAGCGATATGTTCGGGCCCGACCCGGATATATTCGACCTCGCGAGCCCCGACAGGAAGACCCAGGAATTTGAGCTGCGCAGCTATGATCCACAGGGCGAACCCGGGAACCCGGACGGCTTCGCAACGATAAAGAAGTCGTACCTGGTTGTGACATTTAGCGAAGCCTCAAAGTAGCGAAAGGGTGAGGCCGATGGCAGTACTGGTGATGGCGTTATTGCTTTTGTGCCCTTGCATCGGTTGCGCGGAAGACGTAAGCAATGTCCCGTTTACCGGGCATAAGATAGATGTCGATAAATCGATCTTTGACTGGAAAGGTATCGCTCCCGAAACCGAGAATACCGCCGCAATAAGCGAAGGCGAGTATATCTGGAAGGACGCGAAAGGCGACGATACGGGCAACGGCAAATATACCTACCCGCTCGATAAGCAGTTAAAAAAAGGCGCGGACCTGAAAGAGTTCAGGGTAACCTTTGATGATGACAACCTTTATTTCCTGGTAAAGACCAACCGCCCCGCCGAATGGTGGACCCCTTACAGGGTGATCGGCATCGACACTGACGGCGCTTCAGGCGGCAGGAACGGGATGCAGGTATTGGCCGAAGGCGACATCGACGAGCTTTCGCCGGATTCGGGGACATACGCAGAGCTCAAGGTAGCGCCCGAACTGGCGTGTGAATATGTGGTGGCGGTTTCGTCGACCTACAAGGGCCGCATATGGGATGCGAGCGGGAAACTTATCGCGTTCAGGGATGACCAGCCGGAAGATACGGCCGGGTTCAAGATAGCGGATATGAACTGGAATACGGTCGAAGTGGCCATACCCTGGGCGCTTATCGGGGGCAAGCCGGAGAATAAGGCATACAGGCTCATAGTTGCAGTAGGGCAGCAGGACGGCGACACTGCCAGGGAAATTCACGAGGTCGCCAGCGAATGGCATGGAGGAGGTGGTGAGACTAGCGATGCCGGAGGCGTGGACCCGGACGTGTACGATCTGGCCGGCGCGGAGCGCGCCGTCCAGGAGAGGGAGCTCGGAAGTTTTAAGATGAGCGCTTCTCCCGGGGACACCGAGGGTTTCGCTACGATAGACAAGTCGTACCTGACGGTCTATTTCGGTTCGAACCAGCAACCTAATAATTAAACAGGAGGTGGTTTAGATGAGAAGGGTATTGGCAGTTTTGGTTGTGGCACTCGCGTTATTCTCGGCGTGGACTGTTGCCCAGGCCGAAGATGTCGCCGTTAACGGCCATAAGATAGCGGTCGATAAGGCGATACGCGACTGGAAGGGCGTGGCACCCGAAGCGGATAATACCGCCGTAGTGAGCGAAGGCGAGTATATCTGGAAGGATGCCTCGGGCGATGACCTCGGGAACGGCAAGTACGTATATCCGCAGAACAAGGCGCTCAAGAAGGGCGGAGACCTGAAGGAGTTCAGGGTCACGTTCGACAGCGAGAACCTGTATTTCCTTATCAAGACCGACAGGCCCGGAGACTGGTGGGTGCCTTACAGGATCGTAGGCATCGACGTTGACGGCGCCGCGGGCGGCAAGAACGGCAGCGCGGTGATGGCGCAGGGCGACATGGACGAATATGCCTTCGATTCAGGGTGCTTCGCAGAATTAAAGACAACGCCCGAACTCGCATGCGATTACGTGGTCGCGGTATCCTCGACCTACAAGGGCCGCATATGGGACGGCAAGGGCAAGATGATAGCCCGCAAGGAAGCCCAGCCTGATGATACGGCGGGTTTCAAGATCGAGGATTACAACTGGAACGCGGTGGAAGTCGCGATACCGTGGACGCTGCTCGGCGGAAAGCCCGCTGAGGGCACGTCCTGGAGGTTCATAGTCGCGACAGGCCAGCAGGATAACGACCTCGCGCGCGAAGTCGAAGAGGAAGCGAGCGAATACCGCGCGGGCGGCGGAGAATCCAGCGAAGATAACGGCGTAGACCCCGATGTTTTTGACCTGGCGGGCGCTGACAAGGCCACCCAGGAAAAAGAGCTCGGAAGCTTTAAGGCGGACGGTGAACCCGGGGACGTTAACAGCTTCGCGACAATTGAAAAGTCGTTCCTGACCGTGAAGTTCGGGAAGTAAGAGGAACTGCAAGGATAGCAAGGGGCGGGGGCGGGCTTTTCAAAAAGTCCGCCCCGGCGCTCCGGTACACCAGAAAGGACGGAAGGATGACTAAAAAGACGGCTGTTTATGTCATTATCCTTGTTGCTCTTTCGTTCTATGATTTTTCTTCCGCCGATATGGGAAGCGGTTCCCTTGCGGGGCACCCGATAAGGGTGGACGGTTCCGTAGCCGACTGGGTCGGAACGGTGCCCGGAAAGCCCAATTCTTCCATAATAAGCAGAGGCGAGTTCATCTGGAAGGACGCATCGGGCGACGACACCGGGAACGGCAAATATACCTATCCCAAGACGCCCGCGTTCGCTAAGGCGGCCGACCTCGAAGAGTTCCGCATCACCTGGGACAGCAAGAATATGTATTTCCTGGTAAGGGCCTCAAAGCCCGGCGACTGGTGGTCTCCCGTGCGTGTGATAGCCATCGATACCGACGGAATGGGCGGCGGCAGGAGAGGCATGCAGGTCATCCAACAGGGCGACATGAACACGATGGATGCCGATACGGGGACATTCGGCGAGTTGAGGGTCTCAAAGTCGCTAGCGGCAGATTATGTGATATGCATAGCCGGCACTTATAAGGGAAGGATCTGGGACGCAAAAGGAAAGCTTATAGCGAAGTCGATAGGCGAGAAGGCCGATACCTCCGGCTTCAAGATAAAGGATTCGAACGCCTGCGCCGTAGAAGTCCAGGTGCCGCTTAAGATAATCGGGAACCCGGCCGGAAAGACCTGGAGGTTCGTGGTCGCGATGGGCACCGAGGACAAGGAGCACTTGCGCGAGATCTATAAGGAAGCGGATGACTGGCATGGCGGCGGAGGGGAGGCGACGACCTCCGATGACGGCGTCGATCCCGATTATTTTGACCTCGCGAGCC
>JAQUSA010000089.1 GCA_028715315.1 Candidatus Omnitrophota bacterium
TTTATGACGCCGTCCTTGCCCACTACAAGCGTGTTCTCGAAATTCGCGCCCTTGCCGAGCCCCTGGTGCCTTAACGCCTCGGCTTCGGCCTCAAGGCAGAACGTCCTTGTCGGGGCGATCTCCTTTTCGTACGTCTCCGGCGTCACGACTATCGACGCGTACTGCGATCTCAGCATAGGGTGGTCGTAGCTCAGCATATACGAGACCTTGAAATCGGAATCGGGCAATATCGCGAGGACCGTATCGTCCTCTTCGAGCCAGATCGGGTCCTTGACCGTGAACGACCTCCTCTGCTCAGGCTGCGCCTGTATGCCGGCTTTCTTTATAAGCTCCACGAACGGGGTCGCCGATCCGTCTATCCCTGGGACCTCGGGTCCGTTTATCTCGACCTTAACGTTATCTATCATCATGCCGTTGAACGCGGACATCAGGTGCTCTATAGTGTGGACCTCGGCGCCCTCTGAGGAGAGGGATGTCCTCCTCAATTTGCGGCTGGCTTCCATCACATTCGCTATGGACGCCTTTATGACCGGAGAACCGGGCAGGTCCGTGCGTATGAAGCTTATGCCGGAATTCTGCTCGGCCGGAAGCAGGCGCACTTTGGTCCTGGCGCCCGTATGCAGCCCTACACCTTCTATCTCAACCGCGTTTTTTATTGTCCGCTGTTGTTCCATTTGCGATTTTACTCTCCAACTGGTTGACTTTTTCCTGGAGCTTCTTCAGCTCGTCGGCCATCTGCGGAAGGCGCGAAACAAAGGCGTTAAGCCTCTTCGCCTCGTCATGCGGCTTCGCGGGATAACCCGATACGCATATGTTCGCAGGGACCGACTTGGTCACGCCCGCCTGCGCCGCGAGGACCGCGTTATCTCCGACCGTTATGTGCCCTACGAGGCCTGCCTGGCCCGCGATGGTCACGTTGTTGCCTATGACCGTCGAGCCGGATATGCCTGCCTGCGCTATAATGAGCGAATTCTGTCCGATGATGACGTTATGCGCTATCTGGACCAGGTTGTCTATCTTGGTCCCGCGGCCTATGACAGTCTTGCCGAAACGCGCCCTGTCTATCGTCACATTGGCGCCTATCTCCACGTCGTCCTCTATGACAACTGTGCCTATCTGGGGTATCTTGCGGTGCTCTCCGTTGACCGTCGCGAACCCGAACCCGTCGCTGCCTATGCAGGTGCCGGGATGTATCACTACCCTGTCGCCTAGCACAACCTTCTCGCGCAGGACCACGTTCGGGTATATCAGGCAATCGCACCCGATCTTCGCGTTATAACCGACATACGAGCCGGCGTATATTATGGTCCTGTCGCCGACGGTAACGCCGTCATCGAGCACGGCGTACGCCTGTATCGCGACATCACGTCCGAGCTTGACGTTCTTGCCTATAACCGCGGCCTGATGGATGCCGGACGGATACTGCTGGTCGTTCGGCATCATTATGGATATTACCTTCGCGAAAGCGAGGGAAGGGTTTGCGGTCTTGATTATGGGTTTCGGGGCATCCGTCGTCTCGCGGGACGTTATTATCGCGGCGGCCCGGGTAGTGTCCATGAGCGGCGCATAACGCGGGTTCGCGAGGAAGGTCAGATCGCCTTCCTCGGCCTCCCTTATGCCGCTTATCCCTGTCACTACTATACCGCTATCCCCTACTACCTCACCATCTACTAATTGCGCAATCTCCTTAAGAGTCTTGCGGATAACCGAACCTTCTCCGGACACTTTCTTATTTCTTTCCCTTTGTTGCGTATTTGTCGTTCAGGATCTTCAGCACGCGCGCGGTCATATCGTCGCTGGCGTTACCGTAAAGGACCATCCTGCTGTCGATGATGTATTTGTAGTTCTCTTTCTTGCCGATCTCATCGACGACGTCCTTGATCTCCTTGAATATGCCCCTGGCCATGTCATCGCGCTCTTTCCTGAGGGCTTCCCTTGAATCCCTGTCGAATTCCTGGAGCTTCTTCAGCTTCTCTTCGACCGCGGCCTGCTTCTTGGCCTTATCCTTATCGGCAGCCAGGTCAAGCTCGTCCTTCAGCTTCTTTATCTCGGTGACAAGCTTATCCCTGTCGCCCTGCTTCGCGCTGCCCTTGGCCTCGAGCTGCTTGTCAAAATCCTTGGTCTTGTTGTACTCGTCGAAGACTTTCGCGAAATCCATATGGCCCATTTTCTGTTCCGCCGCGAAAGAGGAATTGACAACAGATAATGTCATGGCCGCAAAAACCGTTAATGCCAACAACCTCGATATCGCCCTCATCTTGTTTCTCCTTTCATGTTAAAAAGCTCTGCTAAGGCTAAAGTGGAACCTTCCTTTTTTCTTCTCTCCCGGATCATACTTAAGGGGATAACCATAATCAAGCTTGATCGGCCCGACCGGCGTCTTGACCCTGATACCGGCGCCCGTGGAATATTTGTAGCCGCCCTGTCCGAAATCCCCTTCCTTCTCCCATACGTTGCCTACGTCAAAGAAGAACGCTCCCTTAAGGAACTCGACAACGGGGAACGTATATTCCGCGCTCGCGACTACCATCGCCTCGCCGCCTAACGGGTCGTTGGTCGCCGGATCCTTCGGGCCTAATGCCCTCTCCTTATAACCGCGGACCGTGTCCGCGCCGCCAGCGAAGAACCTCTCATATATCGGCACGTCGTTGGAATCGCCGTACGCCCCGACCGCGCCGGCGTGCGCGCTCAATTCGAGGACCTGCTTGGGTATGAACGAGTAGTACGTCATCGCCGAACCGTACCACTTTACGAAATCCTTATCGCCCTGGAAAGGCCCGCCGGCTCCCGTCACCGAGGCGTATGCTATATAGCCCTTGGTCGGGCTCATCGTAGAATCCCTCGTGTCCCTGGTGAAACCGAGCTGCAGGCTTGAGATATTGTTGATCCCCGCCTCTTTCTTCAGGTCGTTTGTGGCTCCGTCATCGACGTTAGATATCTTTACCTCTTCCAGCCTGTATGTAAGGTCGGCCCTGTCAAGGTCGTCGAACTCCTTGCCGAGCCTCAGGTCGACGCCCCTCCTCCTTTCGTCATAACCGTAACCGGTGCTGCTTGACGACAGGCGCGTGTTCTGGTAAATATCGAAACCGAGCAGGTACGGGTAATCGAATATCCACGGGTCCGTCCAGCTCAACTGGTAATCCCTTCTTACCGTACCCATTTCCGCCCTCAGGACGAGCTGCTGGCCGCCGCCGGTGAATGTCGGCCAGTTCATTATGTCAAAATTCCTCTGGGTCACCTGCACGAAGCCCACAAGTTTATCGACCGTGGAGAAACCGCCTCCGAAAGAGAACTCTCCAGTCTTCGTCTCTTTGACGTCCACCAGCAGGTCGGCCTTGTCGGGTTCCTCGGTCTTGGCGGTATCGAAGGTTATATCCTCGAAATACCCGAGGTTATACAGGCGCTCCTTCGAGCGCTGCAGCTTCGCGCCGTTGAACGGCTGGCCGGGGCGGAGCCTTATCTCCCTCCTTATTACCTTGTCCTTCGTGCGGACGTTGCCGCGTATCTCTATCCTGTTGACGAACGTGAGGTCGTTCTCCGTGATCGTATATCTTACTTCTATGTTCGAGCTCTCGGAATTTAACGCCGTCTCGGTCTTGACGACCGCATATATATAACCCTTGTCGAAATAGAGCCCCTGTATGACGTCCGCATCGCCGCGCAGGCCTTCCTGGCTGAACGCCTTTCCGACGTTCATCTTGAGCGCCTTGCGTATATCCTTTTCGGATATGACCGCATTGCCGGCCACTCCGATGGAATGGACGAGGTACTTCCTGCCCTCATCCACCTTTATGTTGATGAACAGGAACTTGCCGTCTTCGTCGTACTTGAACTCCGGCTCCATCCTCGCGTCGAGGAAACCGTTCGATTCGTAAAAAACCTTCAATTTATCCATGTCGCCGTCGAACGCGTCCTCGTTGAATACGCCCGACCTGAAGAACCACCACGCGGTCTTCGTAGACAGGAGCCTCGACAGTTTGTCGGATTTGAACGCCTTATTCCCCTCAAAGGTGATCTTGCGTATCTTGACCCTCTTGCCCTCCTCGACCATGATCGTGACGACGGCCCTATTGGTCGTCGGGTCGAGCCTTATCGCGTAATCTACCTTAGAGTGCGTGAAGCCCTTCTTATAATAGAGCTCCCTTATGGCCTTTATGCCTTCTTTCAGCTGGCGCTCGTCCAGTATCTCATCCTGCTTGATCTTAAGCTCTTTCTTGAGCCTCTCATCGCGGATGGTCTTGTTGCCGGCGAAGATTATCTGCCCTATAGGCGGTTTCTCGGTGACTATAAACACGACCTCGAGGCCGTCGGCGAACTCCTTGACCTCGGCCTTGACGTCCGAGAAGAACCCAAGCCCGTATATCCGCTTTATATCCTCGTCAACCGTGTTCTTCTTATAGGCTTCCTGGGGTTTTGTCTTGACCTTTGACAGGACCAGCGAGGAAGATACCGTCTTATTGCCCACTACGAAGACGCTCTTTACGGCCTTCTCCGCGGCGACAGGCATGGCGGCCGGACTTTCTAAAGCCGCCTCTTCCTGCGCCTTATCGGCGGCGGGCAAGGCAATATCCTCTGAAAAGACAGGATTGATAAATCCCGTAATAATGGCAAGAATAAAGAAAAATCCAGGGAAGATCCTCATTAAAATCCTCATTAAAGGTTTAATTTAGCATACGACGAAGGCAAAGTAAAGCTATTTTTGGCTACCCTTCCTGCCTGACGGAAAGGTTTTCAAAGCGCGTCAGTTCCTTTATGAAAGCGAGCTTTATCGGGCCGGTCGGGCCGTTGCGCTGCTTGGCTATCATAAGCTCGGATATGCCCCTGTTCTCTTCTGTCGGGGCATAGAACTCCTCCCTGAACAACAGCAG
>JAQUSA010000090.1 GCA_028715315.1 Candidatus Omnitrophota bacterium
TCGGGCACGAGCAGAAGGAAACCCGATGTGGGGTTCGGAGTTGTCGGGACGAATACGTTGATCACCTTATCCGCGGTCCTGTCCTGGACCTCCCCCCTTCCTTCGGATGTGACGAAACCTATCGCATAAATTCCTTTGTGCGGGAACTCGATTAGCACGACCCGCGTAAAAATGCCCTTCGTCTGCCCGAGAAAGGCGTGGCTCATATCCTTCATGCCGCCATAGACCCACCCTACCATAGGGATCCGCAGCACCCTTTTTTCCATATTGGAAAAGAAATCCTTCACAAACAGCACCCTTGTGCCGAAACCTATTAGCGCGACGGCGGCTATAAGGAACACGAACACCAGCAGCTTCGCAATGGTCTCGAGCAGCAGGCTGTCGAATATGTACGGCTTCAGGAATTTAACGGTCGGATCAAGGAATACCATGTTCGTCTTGTCGAACACGAACTTTATAAGCCATATGGTTATTACCGACGGCAGTATGACCGCCACGCCCGTTATGAAATTTTTCCTGAGAGATTTCAGCATATCAGCCCCTGTATAAGAATTGGAAGATCGATAGGGTTACAAGTATACCGATCGCCGAGCCCGCTATCACTTCCCACGGGGAATGTATCCCCCTCTTGATCCTTGATGCCGCCAGGAGAACAGCCATGATAAATACGAGCGATACTATAATGACGCTGTCGGACAAGAACGCCGTTATCGTAAATATTGAGAACGCGAAAGCCGAATGCCCGCTCGGCCATCCTCCCCTGAAGGGAGTGCCCCTGTGCAGGACGAGCTTTGTGACGATAACCAGCGTAAGCACGATCACCAGAGCGGTGAAGGTCAGATGCCAGGGCGATTGCCTGATCCTCAACATTGCGTCCGAAAGGTTCAGTATGCTGAGCTTCTTGAAGAATACAAGGTACCCGATGATGATGGCATATACTGAAACCACGAAGACGCATCCTGCCGCGATATCCTTGGCCATCTTGGCCATATGGTGGAATTCCTTCGTGAATATATCCACCGCGATCTCCAGGGCCGTATTGAACATCTCAGCTACGATCACCATTGTGACCGCGCCCAGCAGCAGCATGAACTCGACCGTAGTCAGCTGTAGGATCACTCCCAAAAACAGCACCGTTGCGCCCGCGAAAAAATGTATCCTCATGTTCCTCTGGGTCTTCAGAGTATATTTGAGGCCCTCTATCGCATAATTCAAGGAATCGGTTATACCGCGTTTTTTCATAGCCTGCCCATTATGCTGGTTTCCATGCGCCGCATCTCTTTCGCCGCCGGGGCGGACGTGTCGTCGTAACCGCAGAGATGGAGTATCCCGTGTATTATGTATAGTCTAAGTTCAACCGCCAGGGTGTTCCCGAACCGTTTTGCGTTCTTCCTGGCCGTGTCTACGGATATCGCTATGTCGCCGGTATCGAAAGCAAGCACGTCGGTCGGGCCCTTCCTGTGCTTGAACCTGCCGTTGAGGCGCCGCATGGCCGGATCGCCGACGAATAATATGTTTATGCGGCAGTCTTTCCGGCCCAGCGCCGCAAGCGTCTTTTGCGCGTATAAGGCTGCGGCCCTGCGGGTGAACGGTATCCTTGTTTTCTCCGTGAATGCCGCGGCGCCGCGGCTCCTACGTGCCGTTCTTGTCCTTGCCATTAGGATATTGGACCCTTGTATGGTAGACGCCGGTCAGCACTTTTGTAAAGGTGGCGGCTATCATGTTCAGGTCTTTCAGCGTAAGGTCGCATTCGTCCAGCTGGCCGTCTATAAATTTATTGTTGATGATCCTCCTGACCAGCTCTTCCAGGTTTGAAGGAGTCGGGTTCTGCAATGTGCGCGAGGCGGCCTCTACCGAATCCGCAAGATGCACAATAGCGGTCTCCTTCGTCTGCGGTTTAGGGCCGGGATACCTGAATCCCTCCTCCTCAAGCTTTGCGAGGTCTTCGACGGATTCAAGGGCGCGCTGGTAAAAATAATATATCAGGCCGGTCCCGTGGTGCTGTTCTATGAAATCCATCAGCGCGCTGTTAAGGCCGGCCTTCTTGGCTTTTTCGAGACCGTCCTTGACATGGTTGATTATGATAAGGCTTGACATGGTCGGGGCCAGTTTATCATGCTGGCTCTCCGACACCATCTGGTTCTCCGCAAAATACTCCGATTTCTCGACCTTGCCTATGTCGTGGTAATAGGAGCCGACCCTTGCGAGCAGGCCGTTTGCCCCTATGGCGTCGCAGGCGGATTCCGCCAGGTTGCCTACGATAAGGCTGTGGTGGTAGGTCCCCGGCGCCTTTAGTATCAGTTCTTTCAGGAGGGGCTTGTTCGGGTCCGCAAGTTCCAGCAGCGATATATTAGTCGTAATATGGAACAGCGATTCGAAGATATGGAGCGTCCCGACAATTATTACGCCGACCGCGAGGCCGTTCATCAGGTACATGGCGGCATCCTTGAATATCGCGTCGCTTTCCAGGTTATTGAGTATCCCGAGGCCTATCGCGCAGAAGGCGTTTATTACGCCGACAACGACGCCAGCCTTGAACAGTTCCGACCTGTTGCGGACCGACCTTACCATGTAAATGCCGACAATGCTTCCGGATATGAATATCAGGGACGAGTCAAAGCGTTCACCGGTGACCAGCCCCGCCAGCAGGCATGTGACGATGGCTATTAATATGGCCGGCCTGACACCCAGCAATAATCCGGCAAGTATCGGGGCTATTGCTACAGGCACGAAATATGCCGGCCCGCCGGAAAGGGATATCGCCTTCCCGATGGCCGTTATCACTATCACTATAAGGGCGATAAGGAAAAGATACCTGTTATTTGAGTATATGGCAGGTTCGTAATACCTGAAATAAAGGCCCGGCATCATGACCAGCACGATGACAACGAGGGTTATGCCCAGGATCGAGAGCGCAAACTTCTTCTCGGACACGGAAAGCGCCCTGATCGCCTCGAATTTCGCGATATGAAAAGGCGCTACCTTCTCGCCCCTCTTGATTATAAGCTCGCCCTGCAGGACATCCAGGAGTTTTTCCTGCGGGGGGATCGATGATATGGCCCTCTCCCTCCTCGCGGAAGTCTCCACGATATTCGGTTTAAGGTCCGGTACGACCGCGCCCGAGCATATGCTCTTAAGGACAGCCCTCAGTTTATTATCGGTTATGGCCGGCTCGTTAAATTGCGGGATGGGGACCTCTGACGGGACCCTGACGGACTTTGCTTCGGCGTCCGATTCGGATTTGGCCGTGATATTCCTTATCCTGATAACGTTCTTGCCCTGCTTCTTAAGGCTATCCCTTTCATCGGGCGATATTATGCCCTGGGAAAAAACGTCATCCATGCATTTAAGCAGTATCGGTTCCGCTTTCTCGGTATCGGAGGATTGCAGCAACACCTTGAGGTCGCCGTCGGAAAGGCCGAATTTATTCACAGACCTCGCGCGCACAAGTTTTTCTTCTGCGCTTATCGTTTCGACCGACCGCAACTCCCGGACGGTCGAGAATAACGCTTTTATATTCAACGAGGTAATATCATATACGCCGGGATCTATGTCATACACGTCCTTTATCGCAAGCGCGGCGTTGTTCTTCTTCTCCGCGGTCTTTTCGTCGTCTATACCGGCGTTGAAAGAGAAGTCTATGGGGGCGTATATGTCCCTGTCCGCGACCTTCCCGACCTGCGGCTGGCCGCCGTAAGGCGTCTTGCCGATATAGATGACCGAAACGATGGATACGCATGTCGCTATCACGATAAGCAGCCTTACCGATACGTTCTTCGGGAGAAAGCCGGGTTTCCTGAACATCTCCTTGTATAGCATGCTATTTACCGTTGTACCTTTCGTATGCCCTTATGATATCCTGCACCAGCTCGTGCCTTACGACGTCATCGCCCGTGAAGTAAGTGAACTTGATCCCCTCTATATCTTTCAGCACCTCCTGCGACTGCACCAGGCCTACCGCCTTGCCGCCGGGGAGGTCGCTTTGCGTGAGGTCTCCCGTTATCACGGCCTTGGAATCGAACCCGAGCCTGGTAAGGAACATCTTCATCTGCTCTGCGGTCGCGTTCTGCGCTTCGTCCAGGATTATGAAGGAATCGTTCAATGTCCTTCCCCTCATGAATGCCAGCGGCGCGACCTCTATCACGCCCCTGGCCAGGAACCTCTCGACCTTGTCCAGGTCCATCATCTCATATAAGGCGTCATACAGGGGCCGCAGATACGGCGAAATTTTTTCCTCAAGGTCTCCGGGGAGAAACCCGAGGCTTTCTCCCGCCTCGACCGCGGGCCTCGTCAACACGATCCTGCTGACATGCCCCAGCTTCAGCGCGTTTATTGCCATTGCCATGGCCAGATAGGTCTTGCCCGTCCCCGCCGGGCCTATCCCGAAAACTATATCGAATTGCCTGATAGCGTCGACATAAGCCTTCTGCCCCGCCGTTTTAGGCGTGACGAACAGCTTCTTGGACATTATATCTATCTTATCGAGATAGATGGAATGCAGGTCTATGTTCGGGCTGCCCTGCAAGGCCTTGATAGCGTATAATATCTCGTGCTGGTGGACTGCGCGCCCCATCCTGATAATGTCCAGCAGCTGCTCGAAGAGCTTGGAAGCATTTTCGACCTTCTTGCCGTCGCCGCCTATAGTGAGGTTCTCCCCTCGGGCGGTTACCTTCACGTCGAATTCCCGTTCGATCGCCCTCAGGTTCTCGTCATGCCGTCCGAACAGGACGCGCGCTTCCTCGTCGTTTACAAGCTTAAAGGTCTTGTCCATTATCCGTTATTTGATGTATTCGTTAACCTTGATGCCCGAGACGCCTTCCTTCGGTATCCTTATAGTCATGCCCGGGCGGAG
>JAQUSA010000091.1 GCA_028715315.1 Candidatus Omnitrophota bacterium
CTCTTATGGAAATCCAGGTGCTGCTCAAGGCAGTCCTTTTCCGGGACGTTGTCGCCGTCGAGGAACATTATGCAGGAGCCCGCCGCGTTATCGAGCCCCTTATTGCGCGCCACGCCGGAGCCGAGGCGCTCGTCATTCCTAAAATATTTTACGGGCCCGTTCCTTGAGAATTGTTCCGCGATCGCGCGCGTGCCGTCGGTAGAAGCGTCATCAACCACAATGACCTCAACATCCTCGGCCGGCAGGGTCTGCCGCTTCAACGCCTCAAGCGTCTTGCCCAGCACCTCCCCGCAATTATATGCGGGTATTATGACAGAGAACAGGGGACGTGTCATATGGGGACGTGTCAATTAGGGACACTCCGTTAGAATACGCCCTCTTCCACCTGGACTATGTCGCCGGGTTCAAGCACTATATCCTTTGCCAGGCCGTTCATTATGAGTTTCATGTTTGCTTTTATCGTTTCATAACCCGCGGCGCCGGACTTCGGCCGCAGGACTTTCACTCGGCTTGAAGAACCGTATTTTGTGAAACCGCCCGCGGTCGATATCGCCTTCATTACGGTCATGTTGTCCTCAAGGAAATACGTGCCCGGTTTCAGTACCTCGCCGTACACGTAGAATTTCTTGCTGCGCGATTCCTTGACCGCGACGGAGACCACCGGGTATTTCAGGTAACCGTCAGCGAGGCGCGATTGTATCTCATCCTGAACTTCGGAAGGCGTCTTCCCCTTCACGTCCACCTTGCCGATATACGGGAATGTTATCGAGCCGTCCGGCGACACGGTGACCGTCAGCGCCAGTTGCTCGGGCTGGAGCACCGCAATATCGAGGATGTCCTCGTTGCCGACCTTGTAATCCTGCGTAGCCGGCGCCGGTGCTTCAGCGATCGAGGTATCTGCATTGGGGACAGTCTCCGCTTCCTGCGGCACAGCCGCCTTCGGCTGCGCGAAGTTCATCGGTTTTGCGGCCTCATCCGCGTTCGCGCACTGCGCAAATGCGCATACTGCCGCTATTGATATGACTATTGCCAGTTCTTTCATCACTTTGCTCCTTTCGCTATTAATACTGCGGGTATCGTTGTGAACAGTATTTTAAGGTCCAGCCAGACGGACCAATTGTCTATATACTCCAGGTCCAAGCGCATCCACTCGTTGAAATCCGTTATCTCGTTCCGGCCTTTTACCTGCCAGAGGCATGTGATGCCCGGCCTCATGCTCAGGCGGCGGCGCTGCCAGTTGTCGTAGTTATCGACCTCGGCGGGTATCGGCGGCCTCGGCCCTACGATGCTCATCTCGCCCATAAACACGTTCCAGAGCTGGGGGAGCTCATCCAAACTCGACCTGCGCAAAAAACTCCCGATAGGCGTAACGCGCGGGTCGCCCTTCATCTTAAAAACAGGCCCCTTCATCTCGTTATATTTCTGCAGGTCGGCCAGCTTCTCCTCGGCGCCTTTTACCATCGTCCTGAATTTATACAGCGTGAACCTGCGCCCGTTGAGCCCGCATCGTTTCTGCTTGAAAAATACCGGCCCGTCCGACGTCGCTTTTATTATTACCGCCAACACCAAAAACAACGGCGATAGCACGACAATACCGATCGCCGATGTCACATAATCAAAGATCCGTTTCGCCAATAACTCCCAGGCCCTGTCCGGCGCAGACTCGAACGTCAGCATCGGGGTGCCGAGGAAGTCCGTCTGCTTCGCGCGCGCGAATTTCAGCTCGTACAGGTCGACGACTACGCTCGCCGGGATGCCTTCCGTCTCACAGAGGTGTATCAGGTCCTCTATCTTCTCGAACCAGAGCCTCGGCACGACGAAAACGACATGGTCGACGACGTTGCGGTGCAGTATCTTCGCCATGTCGCCGAACTCTTCCTCGTCTATCATCTTTACTATCTTAAAACCCCATTCGCCGTGCTTCTTTACCTTCTCGACGAAGTCCTGCGCGCGCCTGCCCGTCCCGACGATAAGGACATTCCTCGTATTGTATCCCTTGCGGCGCAGGTGCCTGAACGTCATGACGATGATCATCTTCTGCATGAAGAACAGCGCCGCCGAAACGACTATTATCATGAAGACAAACGCCCTGCTGACATCGTGCAGCTTCACGAGATACACAACACTGCTGAAAACGACAAACCCGAAGAACGCTGTCTCAAAAACTATCGATATCACGTCCGGGAGCGGCTTCGTCCTGAACGAGTTATACATTCCGAGGAAATAAAACAGCCCGACCCATACGCCCACAAAATACGGCATCAGCCGCAGGTAATCGTTCAGCGGGTAGAGATCCCTCATCTCGTTGCTGAAGTAATATGCCGCGATGAACGCCCCCGCGGCCAGGCAAACATCCGCAAAGATCAGTAACTTCTTGAATATGTCCGAGTGTTGTCTGAGCATGTTCTCCGGACTAGAATTCCGCTTTCAGGCCTAATGTGACGGTATTTTTGCGGTATTCGCTGAATGAAGACGTGGAATTCTGCTTGGAATACGAATATTCTGCGCTCGCTCTCCATTTGTCGTTGATATCATAGTACAATCCGGCGCTGGAACCTATGAACTTATCTTCCTGCTCCATGGCGATATACTTGCCCTGGCCGTAAAAAGCCGAGACAGTGCCGGTCAGCTTATTCGTTATTTCATGGTTTAACGACGTCGAGACCTGCCATTGGTCGAAAATATCCTCCGAGTACGATATCGTGCTGTACCGTTTCGAGAACATCAGGCTGGCATTCGTGCGGTCACTAATATCGTCGGTTATTAATATTAACCCGAAGGGCTTGGTGTAATCGGTATCTCCGTAGGATTTGATGAAATCCACGCCGGTCGACGCGTTGACATAGACCTGCTTCGTCAGGAACTTGCGGAACCCGCCGGACCAGGTATTTGTCGTAGCGTGCGGGCCTTCGTCGAAATCGCGGCGGGAATAATCGTATGCAGTGAAAAAGGTCAGGTCGGAACTTACGATATACGAGCCTTCCACCCCGCCCGAATTCAGGAACGATTTGGCGATGTCGTCGCGGGAATAGCTGTTATATTCGTTCGAGTAACGCGTCGAGATGCCGAAATGCTGGGAGACGTCGCGGGCGTAACCGAAATCCACGCGGTTCCTGCTCGAATCGTACCTTTCCCCGATAAAACCGAACTGGTCCTCGAAACTGCGCGGCTCATAGGTCTTTGAGAACGAATCCCTGAGGGATATCCTGTCATATTTCGAGAGTTCCGAGTTCAACTCGGCGGTCACGTCGCCGGAGTTATTATCGAATCCGGAGTTATCGATATAGAATTCGTGGTAGTAGTTACCGTCCACTGCTATCGATGTGGTCTTGCCCTCGTAGATAAGGGTCGCGCCAACCGACGGTTTCGTTATGTAATCGCTGATCTTGTTTTCTTTTACATACGTTATGTTGTCATCATATGTCTCATACACGGCTGCGTGCGGCTTTACCTCGATCTCTCCGAGCCTAAAAGCCCACGCGCTGCCATGGACCAACCATTGGCAGAGGCACAAAACAGCGATTGTTAGGATAATTTTTTGTTTTTTCATAGGCAGCGGGTATTATTTGACTATAACGCTATGTAAGTGAGTATTTTACGTTAGATGCGGGGGTGTGTCAAGCGGTAAAAAACGAACGTGGCGAAGAGGCAGGAGAACCCTCCGATGAGCAAAGCGTCTGTCGCGCCCAGTTTATTCGCTATTGCGCCGGCTAAAAGGCTCCCGATAGGCGCCATTCCGATGAACGCCATCGCGTAGAGGCTCATTACGCGCCCGCGCTTGTCGTCATGGACCATATTTTGGATGATCGTATTGAAAGATGCCGTCGTCGCGAGGAACCCGAAGCCCGTTATCATGAGCAGGATGATAGAGACCCACAAAACGCGGGACAAGGCGAACAAAATTATGCTTGAGGAGAATATCGCGGCCGCGTAGGGCACTGTGCCTTCTATCGTCGGAGGTTTCACGCGTGACGCGAGCCAAAGGGTCGCAATAAGCGCGCCCACCCCGACAGCTCCCATCATGAATCCCAGGGTAGCCGGCCCTCCGTGATGTATATCGCTCGCGAATACCGGCATAAGCACGATATACGACATGCCGAGCATGCTTATGACGCTCAGAAGGAGAAGTATCATGCGTATAGGCTTGGAATTGTAGGCGTATATCACGCCCTCTTTCAGCTCGTCCATGACGCGCATTTCGGGGATCTTCCGCTCTACCTTGTTCACCCTCATCATCAGCAGGCTCGCGATGACCGCGATAAAACTCAGCGAGTTGACGAGGAAGCAGACCCCCTCCCCCGCTATAGCTACGATGATGCCGGCTAACGTCGGGCCGATCAGCCTCGACGCGTTGAACATCGCCGAGTTTAGCGCTATCGCGTTGCCGAGGACTTCCTTCCTTTCGACCATCTCGATAAGGAAGGATTGGCGCGCCGGGATGTCGACCGAGTTGACGCATCCAAGGAAAAAACCCAGCGCGACTATCTGCCAAACGGTGATGTGCCCTGAAAGCGTCAATATGGCGAGCATGCCGGCCTGTATCATCGATAATACCTGCGTGACGACGATGATCTTGTGGCGGTTATACCTGTCGGCAAAGACTCCCGCGAACGGGCTTAAGACAAATGTCGGTATCTGCGCGGCGAAAGCGACGACGCCCAGCAGCAGCGCCGAACCGGTCATCTTGTAGACGAGCCAGCTCATCGCGACCGACTGCATCCATGTGCCGATCGTCGATATGCTCTGCCCGGCTATGAATAGCCGGAAGTTGCGGTACTCCAGCGAGCGAAACATTTGGGGACGTGC
>JAQUSA010000092.1 GCA_028715315.1 Candidatus Omnitrophota bacterium
CGGAAGCTACAATTTTATCCGCTATTAGTTTCGGAACTTCCGAATAGCACGAAGGTTCCATTGTATATGTTCCACGGCCCTGTGTCAAGGATCTTAAGGCCGATGCGTATCCGAACATCTCAGCCAGCGGGACCGTCCCCGCGAGCACTTTCGCGTTCGCCCTCTGGTTGATAGAATCTATCTTAGCCCTGCGCGAGTTCAAGTCGCCGATGACCACTCCCATGAACTCGTCCGGGATCGTAACCTCAATCTCCATTATGGGTTCGAGCAATACGGGATTGCCCAGTTTCAGGCCGGCTACGAAGCCCATAGAACCCGCCGTCTTGAACGCCATTTCGGAGGAATCGACCTCGTGATATGAACCGTCAACGAGCGTGACCTTCACGTCGATTACCGGATAACCCGCGAGCGCACCGCTCTTCGACGCCATTATCACGCCGTTCTTTACGGCCGGTATATATTCTTTCGGTATCGAACCGCCGACTATCTTATTGATGAATGTTATACCGGAATTCGGCTCGCCCGGTTCCATGTCCAGGACGCAGTGGCCGTACTGGCCGCGGCCGCCGGACTGGTGCACGAACTTGCCGACGCTGTGCGACGGCTTCCTGATGGTCTCCTTGTAGGCGACCTGCGGCTTGCCGACATTCGCCTCGAGCTTGAACTCCCTCATCATCCTGTCGACGATGATCTCGAGATGAAGTTCGCCCATACCGGATATTACGGTCTGCCCCGTCTCGTTATTATAATTGACCCTGAATGACGGGTCCTCTTCTATAAATTTATTAAGCACCATCCCGAGCTTATCCTGGTCCGCTTTTGTAGACGGCTCGATCGCAAGCGAAACAACGGGCTCCGGGAAATGCATCGATTCAAGAGTGATCGGATGTTCCTCGACACATATGGTATCCCCGGTCTTCGTATCCTTAAGCCCGACTGCCGCCGCTATCTCGCCCGCGTATACGGTCTCGACGATCTCCTGCTTGTTCGCGTGCATACGGACTATCTTGCCGACGCGTTCCTTCACGTCCTTGTTAGAATTATATATATATGAACCGGCTTCCAGCGTGCCGGAATATACCCTGAAATATGTGAGCTTGCCGACATAGGGGTCCGACATGATCTTGAAAGCAAGCGCGCAGAACGGCTCGGTATCCGAGGTCGGCCTTTCCTCGTGCTGGCCGCTCTCCGGGTTCAGGCCCTTCATCGCGGGCACATCCATCGGGCTCGGAAGATAATCGCAGACCGCGTCGAGCATCGGCTGCACGCCCTTGTTCTTGAACGAGGTGCCGCATACCACCGGCACGACCGCGTTCTTTATAGTGGCTTTCCTCAAGGCGACCTTTATCTCTTCCTTCGTCGGCTCCTGGCCGTGGACGAATTTCTCCATCAGCCCGTCATCAACCTCTGCTATCCTCTCTATCATGTGAGCGCGGTATTCCTTCGCCATTGAAAGGAGATCCGAGGGAATATCCTGTATGGAGAACTCGACCCCTTTAACGTCATCATACTTTACGGCCTTCATCTCGACGAGGTCGATAACACCCTTAAAATTCTCTTCGCTTCCGTAGGGTATCTGTATGGGTACCGGAACGGCGCCCAGCCTCTCTATCATCTGCTTTACGGTCCCGAAGAAATCCGCGCCGGTCCTGTCCATCTTGTTGATATAAGCGATCCTCGGAACCTTATACCTGTCAGCCTGCCGCCAGACGGTCTCCGACTGGGGTTCGACGCCTCCGACCGCGCAGAATACAACGACCGCTCCGTCGAGGACCTTAAGCGAACGTTCTACCTCTACTGTGAAATCCACATGACCGGGCGTATCGATAAGATTTATGCGTATATCCTTCCAGAAGCAAGTCGTGCTGGCAGATGTTATCGTGATACCGCGTTCCTGCTCCTGCGCCATCCAGTCCATCGTCGCAGTACCTTCGTCTACGCTGCCGACCCTATGGACTACGCCCGTATAAAACAATACCCTCTCGGACGTCGTGGTTTTTCCGGCATCTATATGGGCTATAATGCCTATATTTCTTGTCTTCTCTAAGGAATACTCTCTTGCCATTTTATTTTTATCTGTTTCCTGTGTTGTTTGGGCCATCTTCCATCACATTACCATCTGAAGTGGCTGAAGGCCTTGTTAGCTTCTGCCATCTTATGGATGTCCTCGCGTTTCTTTACCGCGGTTCCCGTGTTGTTATACGCGTCTATCAGTTCGGAAGCAAGCTTCTGCTGCATCGGCTTACCCTTGCGGGCCCTTGCGAAATCCCTCAGCCATCTCATCGCAAGCGATATGCCCCTGTCCTGGCGGACTTCGATCGGCACCTGGTACGTCGCGCCGCCTACCCTTCTGGATTTCAACTCCACGAGCGGCCTGATGTTATCGAGCGCCTTCTGGAAGGTCTCGAGCGGCTCTTTGCCTACCTTCTTCGCGGCTTCCGCGAACGCGCCATAGACTATCTTCTCCGACGTGGACTTCTTTCCGGCCTGCATCATCATGTTGATAAACTTCGAAACCACCTTCGACTTATACCTCGGGTCCGGTAAAAATTGCCTCTCTTCAGCTTTGCGTCTTCTCATATTTTTTTATAACCTTACTTGGGCATCTTCGCGCCGTACTTCGAGCGCGATTTCTTCCGCTGGTTAACGCCCGCGGCATCCAAGGTCCCGCGGACAATGTGATATCTGACACCCGGAAGGTCTTTTACCCTTCCGCCCCTGACCAATACGATGGAATGCTCCTGCAGGTTGTGGCCTTCGCCGGGGATATAGGCCGTGACTTCAATACCGTTCGTCAGCCTTACCCTCGCGATCTTCCTCAAAGCCGAGTTGGGTTTCTTCGGCGTCATCGTCTTTACCTGGAGGCACACGCCCCGCCTCTGCGGGCATTTCTTCAAGGCCGGCGATTTCGTCCTCTTCTTCTTCTGTTCCCTACCATGTCTTATTAACTGCGAGATCGTTGGCATTTAAGCTCCTGATTACAGATTTTTTCCTACTTCAGTATTTCGGTGCGTCTCAAAACCCGTTCCTGCGGGTATGAGATGTCCCATGATGACATTCTCTTTCAAGCCCCTGAGATCATCGTGCTTACCGCTGGCTGCTGCGTCGGTAAGTACCCTTGTAGTCTCCTGGAAGCTCGCTGCCGAGATAAAGCTTTCGGTAGAGAGGGCGGCCTTTGTGATGCCCAAAAGCATCTGGGTCGCGCTGGCGGG
Source organism: Candidatus Omnitrophota bacterium (assembly GCA_028715315.1). Taxonomy (GTDB): domain Bacteria; phylum Omnitrophota; class Gorgyraeia; order Pluralincolimonadales; family Pluralincolimonadaceae; genus UBA6215. Next base: position 3,213 of record JAQUSA010000092.1, read on the forward strand.
CTTGCCGCCTTTCTTCTTCGTGCGCTCATTCTCCTCGGTGAACTTGAATTTATCTACCTGCATTCCGACGAGGAAATCGGTATCGCCCTGTTCGTCTATCCTTACCTTCTTGAGCATCTGGCGGACGATGACCTCGATGTGCTTATCATTTATCTTGACTCCCTGGAACCTGTAGACTTCCTGGATCTCGTTCACGAGGTATTCCTGGAGCTTCTTATCTCCCGAAACGCGAAGGATATCCTGCGGGACTACAGGACCGTCGATAAGCTGCTGGCCCGCGTAAACCTTATCGCTCTTGTACACGTTAAGGTGCTTGCCGTGCGGTATCAGGTATTCCTTCTTCATGTTCGTTTGCGGATTCTTCACAACGACGCGGCGCTGGCCCTTCTTGGAGGGGCCGAACTCCACTACGCCGTCGATCTCGCTTATTATAGCCGGGTCCTTGGGCCTGCGGGCCTCGAAGAGTTCCGCGACCCTCGGCAGACCGCCGGTGATGTCTTTCGTCTTGATGGTCTTACGGGGCGTCTTCGCTATCAGGTCGCCGCCGAGGACCTTCTGGCCGTCCTTGACCACGATGTGCGCGCCGGACGGGATCGAATAAAGCGCCTGCACCTCGTCCTTGTTGTCGAGTATGACTATCTGGGGATGGTACTCACCCTTATGCTCTATGACCACCCTTTCGGTAAGCCCGGTCGCTGAATCGACCTCCTCCCTGATCGTGTGGCCTTCCTTTATGTCTTCGTAACGCACTTTACCCGTGACTTCGGTGAGGATCGGGACCGTGTACGGGTCCCACTTGACGAATATCTCATCCTTCGAGACCTTCTTATCCTCGCCGACGGTCAGCAGCGCGCCGTGCGGAACCGTATATCTTTCAATTTCGCGGCCCGTCTCGTCATTGATCGAGACCTGGCCGTTCCTGTTCAGTACGACAAAACCCTTTTCCTTCTCGGCTATCTTCAAGCTGTGGTACTTAACGGTACCCTTGTTCTTCGCCTTTATGAAGGACTGCGCGACGACACGGTAAGCCGTACCGCCGATATGGAACGTCCTCATCGTCAGCTGTGTGCCCGGCTCGCCGATCGACTGCGCGGCTATGATGCCTATCGCCTCGCCCAGCTCCACCATCCTGCCGTTAGCAAGGTTCCGCCCGTAGCACTTCGCGCAGACACCGTGCCTGGATTCGCAGGTCAATACCGACCTTATGCGTATCCTCTCGATGCCGGCCTGCTCAATCCTCTCGGCGGCGTCTTCGGTGATCTGCTCGCCGGCCGCGACGATTACCTCGTCGGTAATAATGTCAACTATATTATCGAGCGCTACCCTTCCTATGATCCTCTCCTTAAGCGAGACCACGACTTCATCGCCTTCGATTATCGCGCTTACGAAGATACCGTTAAGGGTACCGCAATCATCTTCGTTTATTATGACGTCCTGCGCCACATCAACGAGCCTCCTGGTCAGGTACCCGGAATCGGCCGTCTTCAGGGCGGTATCAGCAAGGCCTTTTCTGGCGCCGTGCGTCGAGATAAAATACTCGAGCACCGTCAGGCCCTCGCGGAAATTCGCGGTGATCGG
>JAQUSA010000093.1 GCA_028715315.1 Candidatus Omnitrophota bacterium
GTATATTGGTAGCGGGGAGAGGATTTGAACCTCTGGCCTCAAGGTTATGAGCCTTGCGAGCTACCAGGCTGCTCCACCCCGCGGTAGTTTACTGAAGGAATTCGATTATAACAGACCGGGCATTCAATAGCAAGGCCTAATATAACCGGGATTACTTGGGCTGTTTTGCCTCGACGTGCTTTTTGAGGTCAGACTGGCGTTCGCCGCTCTCTTCGAGGAAGCCTTTGAGTTTATCCTCAAAAGCCGACGTCCTGAAGGACTTTCCGTCCGGCGAGGATGACATGTTCTCGCGGAAGCTGTTGTCCCTGTTTCCCGGCCTGCGGCTGCCGCCCTGGTCTCCCCTGTAAGGCCTTGGCCCGCCCTGCTGGCGGCCGCCCGAGTCGTCTTTCCTCGGCGCTCCGCTCTTGAGCGTAAGGTCTATCTTGCCGTCCGGCGAGATCTTCATGACCTTGGCTTTGACCTTGTCTCCCATCTTGAGATGGTCTTCGACCTTCTTGACGTACGAATCGGAGACCTGGGAGATGTGTATGAGACCTTTTTTGCCGCTTCCGAACTTCACGAACGCGCCGAAATCGGTTATCTTGATTATCTCGGCTTCGACCATGTCGCCAACCTTGACCTGCTGGCCCTCGACCTGCTGTGTGGCTGCTGCGGGACTCTGCCCGTTAGTGCTATCTTCCATTCTTCTTCTCTACCCTTACTATTGTTTCACCCTTGTTTACGACCTGTAGCTTTTCCCTTGCTACTTTTTCAATATAAGTCGGGTCTTTTTGGAGCTTTTCCTGTTCATTGCGCAGGTCGACCTCTCCTGCCTTCAATCTCTCTATGCCGCTGTTAAGCCTTACCTGCCGCGCCTTAAGCTGGGTAAATTTCGTTATGCCCGGCAGGAACAATGCGGCGAGTATTGCCGCCGCGAGTATGACCTTCCAGCCTATCCTCTTTTTCTCCAAATGCGTCCCCCGTAGATCGCCTTATCGCCCAGTTCCTCCTCTATGCGAAGCAGCTGGTTGTACTTGGCGATCCTTTCGCTCCTGCAAAGCGACCCGGTTTTTATCTGTCCGGCGTTAGTCGCGACCGCGAGGTCGGCTATCGTCGTATCCTCCGTCTCCCCCGAACGGTGGGAGATAACGGCAGTATAACCGTTTTTCAGGGCAAGCGCTATAGTATCCAGGGTCTCCGTGAGAGAACCGATCTGGTTCACTTTTATAAGGATCGAATTCGCGCAGCCCTGGTCTATGCCTTTCTTGAGGAACTTGACGTTCGTGACGAAAAGGTCGTCCCCGACAAGCTGGGTCTTCGCCCCGAGGATATCGGTCATCTTCTTCCACCCCGCCCAGTCGTTCTCGGCGAGCCCGTCCTCTATCGACACGATCGGGTATTTGCTTATCCAGCCCGCGTACATGTCTATCATTTCGTCCGCCGATTTAGCCGCCTCGGCCTTGAATACGTATTTTCCGTCCTCGAAGAACGACGATGACGCCGGGTCGAGCGCTATAGAGATATCTTCGCCCGGTTTGTAACCCGCCGCGGTGATCGCCTGGACTATCAGCTCGAGCGCTTCCTCGTTCGTCTTGAGGTTCGGCGCAAAACCGCCCTCGTCTCCGACGGCCGTGCTGTCCCCGCGTTTCTTCAGGACCGGCTTTAAATTATGGAAAGTCTCGGAACCCATGCGCAGCGCCTCATGGAAATTAGGCGCGCCGACAGGAGCTATCATGAACTCCTGCAGGTCGAGGCTGTTGTCGGCGTGGAGCCCGCCGTTGATGATGTTCATGAGCGGGACCGGAAGCGTCACGGCTTTCGACCCGCCGAGATACTTGTAAAGGGGCATGCCCTTGGAATTCGCGGCGGCCCTGGCCACGGCAAGCGAAACGCCGAGTATCGCGTTCGCGCCGAACTTTGATTTCGTCGGTGTGCCGTCGAGCTCTATCATCGCGCCGTCTAATTCTTTTTGCTTAAAGGCGTCCATGCCCTTGACTTTCGGGGCGATAAAATCGTCCACGTTGGCAACGGCCTTCAGCACGCCCTTGCCGAGATACCGGGCCTTGTCGCCGTCGCGCAGCTCAAGCGCTTCATGTTCTCCGGTCGATGCCCCAGAGGGGACAGCGGCGCGGCCGAACGTGCCGTCGCTCAGCACAACGTCGACTTCTACGGTGGGATTACCGCGGGAATCGAGTATCTCGCGGCCTTTTACCTTCTTAATAGTTATCTTTTCCATGTCCTCTTCCTGTTAGTTTATGACACCGGTCAGCCGATGTCAATCAGTCTCTGGCAAAATGCCGCCAGCTTTTTATTTTTTGCCAATGTGGTGCCTTCGAAATGGAAACGTATGAGCGGCTCGGTGCCGGACGGCCGTACCAGCAGCCAGCTCGAATCCTCAAGCGTATACTTATGCCCGTCCACCTTGCTTGTCTTTACTACCTTCATGCCCGCGACCGTCTTAAGCGGGTGCTTTTCCAGCATGTTCAGGAGGCGCGCTTTATGCGCGTCATCGAGTTTAATATTTATCTTGCCGGGATACGACCTCCCGAATTCCTTATATATGCCTTCCAATATGCTGCTGAGTTTCTTGCCGCTGGCCGCGACCATCTCCGTCACGAGCAGGCACGCGAGGATCCCGTCCTTCTCCGGCACATGTTTGGCTATCGAAAGCCCGCCGGACTCTTCCCCGCCTATCACGCACTTGCCGGTCTGCAGGACCTCGCCTATGTATTTGAACCCTATGGGCGTCTCGACGACTTCAATCCCGTATTTTTTGGCTATGCGGTCTATCAGCCTCGTTGTCGAATGGGTGCGCGCGACCTTCGGAAGCCTCGGGCGGGTCTCGATGAGATGTTTGAACAGCAGGGCTATGACCTCATCGGGAGTATAGAACCTTCCGGACTCGTCCACTATGCCGAACCTGTCGGCATCGCCGTCAACGCCAAGGCCGAGGAGCGCCTTGCGCTTCTTCACCTCAGACAGCATCTTCCCTATATTCTCTTTTGCCGGCTCCGGAGGGTGTCCCCCGAACAACGGATCGAGGTTATCGTTGAGCACCTCCACGTCGCAGCCGCATCCCTTCAATATATGGTCCAGGTAGCCGCGTCCGGTGCCGTGCATCACGTCGACTACTATCTTAGGCTTCGCCTTCCTTATCGTATCGAGGTCCACGAGGTTCTTTATCCTCGCGAAATACTCGGGCCTCGGGTCGAATACCTCTATCGGGTATTTCAGGTCGGAAACTGCCGGTTCCGGGACTTCCTTCTTTATGGCCGCGGCGCGCCTTTCGATCTCGCCGGTGACTTCGGTAGCCGCGGGGCCGCCGTGGTACGGCGAAAATTTGAGCCCGTTATATTCGGGCGGATTATGGCTTGCCGTTATATTTATCGCGCCGTCAGCTTTCCTGTTTATCACCTGGTAGGATATGACGGGCGTCGGGGTATCGCGGTCGGTCAGGAGGACCTTTACGCCGTTGGCTGCGAGCACTTTTGCCGCAGACATGGCAAACTCCCTTGAATTGAAGCGGGTATCGTGGCCGACCACTACGAGAGGCGGGGTCTTCTTCGAAGAATGATGCGCCTTTACGTAACCTGCTATGCCCTGAGCTGCTCTTCTTACGTTCGCGAATGTGAATTTATCGGCGATAACAGCTCGCCGGCCGCTGGTGCCGAACTTTATTGCCATCTACTTTATAATTACCTTCCTGCCCCTTACCGTCAGCTTCCCTCTTGCGAAAAGGTCTATCGCTTCGGGATACAGCTTATGTTCCAGTTTATGGACGCGCGCCAGAAGAGTCTTTTCCGTATCGTCATGCCTGACGGGGCACGCTTCCTGTAGGATGATAGGACCGCCGTCGACCTCCTCGGTCACGAAGTGAACCGTCGGGCCCGTAACTTTGACGCCATATTGTATCGCATCTTTTATCGCTTGTCCACCTTTAAATGCCGGCAGAAGGGCCGGATGGACGTTGATTATCCTGTTCCTGTACCTCCCGACAAAGCCGCCGCTCAATATGCGCATATAGCCGGCCAGCGCGATAAGCCCTATTTTCCTCTTCCCGAGCTCGCGGACCACTGCGGATTCGAGCTCCTTCTTTGACGGGAAGGCCTTAGGGTCGAAAACGGCTGTCGGCACGCCCGCCCTGCGGGCTCGCTCGACGGCGTATGCCTTCGGGTTATCGCAAACGACCAGCGCGAGCTTGGCCTTTATGCGGCCCCTCCGCGAGGCGTCGATAATAGCCTGCAGGTTCGTCCCGTGCCCGGAGCAGAAGACCGCGAAATTCATTTGAGGAGCGCGTCCAGCCTTCTTGATATCTCCTCCTTTGATATGACCCCCACGGCGCGGCTCGCTTCCTTGCCGTCCTTGAAAAACAGCAGCGTCGGGATGTTCATCACGTTGAAGCGCGATGCCGTCTCGCCGGCTTCGTCTATCTCTACCTTCGCGACCCTCACCTTGCCGGCATAATCCTTGGCGGCCGCCTCAACGGCGGGCGCTATCATCTTGCAGGGCATGCACCACTCGGCCCAGAAATCCACGAGTGCTACGCCCTTATACTCGATTACCTGCTTGTCAAAATCTCCGTCCTTCAGGTGTAAAATACTGTCAGACATGGGTACGCTCCCCTTTTATGCCTCAATCGATGTTGTATCCGGATATGCGCCATTTGCCGTCCTTGTCGAGCATCGGCACGACTATCTCCTGCGCGCCGACCTTCCTCTTGAAATCTGTCTTATACACCAGGATCACGTATTCGCCGTCCGGGGCGCCCTGCATCTTGT
>JAQUSA010000005.1 GCA_028715315.1 Candidatus Omnitrophota bacterium
TCCAAAGCGACCCAGGACGTCGTGCCCTTCTCGACCTGCGACGGGCATCCGTTGAAGATCTACGGGCTGAATACGATAGGCCTCGACAGGGCCGGCGTGCCGAAACAGTCAAAAGCCAATCTAAAGAAGGCCTTCAAGGTATTATTCAACTCCGGCCTCAATATCTCCAGCGCTATAAAACAAATTAATGCTGAAGTCCCGAAATGCCCTGAAGTCGACGAGCTCATAAAATTCGTCCAGGCCTCCGAGAGGGGCATTGCCAGGTAAAATATTATGGAAAAAATAGGACTGGTCGCCGGAAAAAGCGATTTTCCCGTCATCTTCGCGAAGGCCGCTAAGGCCAAGGGCATCTATGTCGTCGCCGTCGGTATCGAAGGCGAGACAAAGCCCGAGGTCGGCGCTATCGCCGATAAATTTTACTGGGTAAAGCTCGGAGAGCTCTCCAAGGTCCTCGAAATATTCAAGTCCGAAGGGATCAAAAAAGCGATAATGGCCGGCGGCATAACAAAATCCCGCATATTCAACGAGGCGCTCAAGATAGACGGCCTCATGAAATCTATACTGGTCAAGGCGCTGGACAGGAAAGACGATACCCTGCTGTCGATGATAACCTCTACGCTGAAGTCCTCGGGCGTGGAGCTGCTCGATTCGACGCTCTTCCTCGAGGAGATGCTTCCGGAGGCGGGAGTGTTGACCCGTAAAGCTAAGCCGTCGCCCGCCCAGCAGGACGACATTATGTTCGGCCTCAGCATAGCCAGGCAGGTCGCAGGGCTCGATATAGGGCTTTCTATTTTCGTGAAGGACAAAGCGGTCATAGCGGTCGAGGACATAGAGGGCACGGATGCGCTGATAAAGCGCGGCGGCAGGCTCGCCGGCCCCGGAGGCACCGTCATCAAGGTCGCCCGCCCGAAACAGAGCATGAAGTTCGACCTGCCGGCGGTCGGCCCGCAGACGATATTATCGATGGCGGAAGCAAAGGCGGGATGCCTCGCGATAGAGGCGAAGAAGACGCTTATAATAGACAGGGATGAGACCCTTGCACTTGCCGATAAGAACGGCATTGCGGTCACGGCGGTTAAGCTATGAGCGGCATACTTATCCTCGGGACGGAAGACGAGGGGCTTAGGCGCGCGCGCAAGGCCCTGAAGGAAGCCGGTTACCAGGTCTATTTCCCCGAGGAGTCCGGCGTAAAGGCTGCGTATGAAGAGGCCCTGAGCCGGCGCCCGGATATCGTACTGGTCGATTTCACTTCCGCAAAGGATTTCGATGCGCAGGCCGTATACCGCGCCTTCAAGAAGGACAGGTTCCTTAAGGAGACGCCCGTTTTCGCGTTGATGCCGGAGGGCGGGATGCAGGCGCTCGACAGCATCCCGGGCATAGGCGATTTTATTTTCGAACCGTTAAATCCGTCCGAGCTTGTCGCGAGGATAAGGGCCCTGCTGAAGAAGGTCATCCCGACCGATTCCAAGGATACCATAAAGGCAGGGGACCTCCTGATAGACGTCTCCAGGTACGAAGTGACGGTCAACGGCGGAAAGATCGAGCTCACCTTCAAGGAGTACGAACTCCTCAAATTCCTTGCCTCGAACAAGGGCCGCGTCTATTCGCGCGACCAGCTCCTCGACAAGATATGGGGCTATGACTACTACGGCGGGACCCGCACGGTGGATGTCCATATCCGCCGCCTGCGCAGCAAGATAGAGGACCGCAGGCATACCTTCATCGAAACGATCCGCAATATCGGCTACAAGTTCATCGCTTAAATCCCCGCAATGAAGATTTAACCTGCCCGTAACACGGATTTAACATCCATCCGTATACTTACCCGTGAAAGCATAAAAGACAGGAGTCAGCTATGGAAAAAGAGCCATGTGGCAAGTACCGGTGCGCCAAGTGCGGATATATCACACATCGTAAGGCGCCCCCGAGGAGCTGCCCGATATGCAGGGCAAGTTCCGAGGCATTTGACGACATAGGTGTCGACAGGTCACCGAAGATCAAGGCGATGTATAACCCAAGATTGATCTGATCCGTTAAATGGAGGCGAAATAAGATGAAGAGATATATAAGTACGGCGATGTTTGTCATGCTCCTGTCGGTTCCCGCCTCGGTATTCGCTACCGCAAGCACGCACATCTGGGCCCCGTCCACTGATATCCAGGCCTACGGCGTCATGCACATCACCGGCGATATGTACCTTCCCACCGAAAGGGACTCGGCCGGCAACAGGCCCGATACGATAACAAACGAAGGCCTTACCGTAGGCATCCTGCCCTTCGAGAAGTTCAATGTTGAAGCGGGTTTTGACCATAAGACAGGGTTTGGGGACCTGGACGATTACCCGATGTATTTCAACGCAAAAGGCGGGATACCGGAAGGCGCTTTCGGGGAGTTCTTCCCGGCCCTTGCTGTGGGCGCTTACGATATCGGCACGGAGAAGGATAAGACCAACTACAACATTATATACGGTAAAGCCGCCAAGACCTTCAAGGCAGGCGACTTTGACCTGGGAAGGATCTCCGCCGGTTATTTTAACGGTAATGATAAGCTCATGCTCGACCAGAACGGCGACAAAGACAATGACGGTTTCTTCGGGGCATGGGAGAGGACCATCCCCGAGATCTCGGACAAGTTATGGCTTTGCGTCGAGTACCAGGGCACGAAGAGCTCGTACGGTTGCTGGAACTTCGGAGGTTCATGGAAGTTCTCGGACAACGTCTCTATGCTCGTAGGTTTTGAGCGCTACAATAACCGCAACTACGCTGACACGGTCACGGTGCAGTTCGATGTCGATTTCGACGTGTTCAGCAAATTGTTCAAGAAGAAATAGAGGTGACCCATGTTTAGGAAAATAGCGGTTTTTCTTGCGATCTTCGCGATGACCATAGGAGCCTCCTGCCTGGCGTTTGCACAGGATCCAAGCGGCGCGGAGACGCTGGCGCAAAACCCGAACGCTCCGGTCGATTACGTGTGGGTGCTGGTCTGCGGATTCCTGGTCTTCTTCATGCAGGCGGGGTTCGCAATGGTGGAAGCCGGTTTCTGCAGGGCTAAGAATGCCACGAACCTAATGGCAAAGAATACCATAGACTTTGTCATTGCGTCGCTCATTTTCATGGCTTTCGGTTTTGCGCTGATGATGGGCCAGGATTATAAAGGCCTCATAGGTACTTCCGGCTGGTTTCTCCATGGCAAGGACTATGATGTCGGAAGGTACCTCATGTTCTTCTGGCAGTTGGTGTTTGCCGGGACCGCGGCGACTATAGTATCCGGTGCTGTCGCGGAAAGGCTGAAGTTCAAGGCGTATTTCCTGTACAGCATCATGGTTACGGCCATTATATACCCCATATACGGACATTGGGTATGGGGCGGAGGATGGCTTTCAAAGCTGCCTTTTGGTATCGGCCATGTTGATTTTGCCGGTTCCGGAGTTGTCCATACGATAGGCGGTGTTGTAGGCCTTGCGGGCGCCATTGTCCTCGGGCCGCGTTTCGGGAAATTCAATAAGGAAAGAAAGCCGAGGGCTATACCGGGCCACAGCATAACACTCGCCGCACTGGGCACGTTTATCCTCTGGTTCGGATGGTTCGGGTTCAATCCCGGATCGACTTTTTCCGCCCACCAGCTCAGGATAGCGGTGATAGCCGTCAACACCAATCTCGCCGCGGCGGCCGGCGCGGCAGTCGCAATATTGCTTGTTTTCATGAAGACTAAGAAATGGGATGTCGGCATGATGCTTAACGGCTGCCTTGCGGGCCTTGTGGCAATTACCGCGCCCTGCGCCTGGGTAGAGGCATGGGCCGCAGTCGTAATAGGAGCCATTGCCGGAGCGCTGGTGGTCATCGGCGTCTATTTCTGGGAGAACCGAGGAGTGGACGATCCGGTCGGTGCTGTAAGTGTCCATGGGATGAACGGCATCTGGGGACTTATAAGCGTGGGCATATTTGCCGATGGAACGTATGGCCTGGGTTCTACCGAAGCGCCTTTCGTAAAGGGCCTGCTATACGGTGGCGGGTATGGCCAGCTGATAGCCCAGCTGATCGGCGCCGCAGTGTGTGTTTCGTGGGCGTTCGTATTGGGTTTTGCAGGGTTCAAATTGATGGATAAGTTTTTCGGCATAAGAGTTTCGCCGCAGGAGGAACTCAAGGGCTTGGATGTCCAGGAGCACGGGACGCCCGCTTATCCCAATTTCTATACGTACAGCAATTAGGGAGGGCCATAAAAATGAAGAAGATAGAGGCGGTTGTCCGCATAGAGAAGCTGGAGGAGATCACCGAGGCCCTGGATAAGTTCGGTTATCCCGGGATGATGGTCACCCATATAGAGGGGCATGGCCGCCAGAAGGGGCTCACGGAGCAGTTCAGGGGGAGGGAGTATAAGGTCAATTTCCTTCCTAAGATGAAGATCGAGATCGTGGTAAAGGATGCCGATGTCGAGAAGCTGGTCAAGGCGATAACGGGTATTGCGAGGACCGGCGAGATCGGGGACGGCAAGATATTCATATATGCCGTCGAAGATACCATCAGAATACGCACCGGAGAAAAGGGCGAAAGCGCCGTTTAGGCCATGTTTGACAAGGAGTTGATAGAGAAGATACGCAGGCTGAAGGAGGACAAGGGCTATACTCTCTATGATCTGGCGAAAAGGGTCGACATTCAGCCGTCGACCCTGGAGCGCTGGTTCAAGACGAACCGCATTAACAGGATATATGCCGGGATAGTGAAGGAGAGGCTGGGCATCAAGTGATTTTTTGCCCGGTTTTTATCAATTGGATAAGCAATTGAAGATTAAAGTGGGGAAAGAAAAGAGAAAAGATAGGAGGCAGGTAAAATGGTAAAGGTATTAAAGAGCCCGCCGTTCTGGTTTTTCGCGGCTTTCCTGTTGTTTACTGTGATAGCGACGGTGGTGGCGGCGGAGGACGCCGCGCCCGTTGTAGGCTCTGCGGAGCACGCTGCGGCAGCAGTCGATACGGGCGATACCGCGTGGCTGCTGACATCATCTGCCCTCGTGCTGATGATGACGCCGGCGCTCGCGTTCTTCTACGGGGGACTTGTCCGCCGCAAGAACGTGCTTTCAATACTTATGCAGTGTTTCATGCTTATGTGCCTTATCACGATACAGTGGGTCCTGTTCGGCTATTCGCTTGCGTTCGGGCCCGACGTCAGGGGAGCGATAGGAAGCCTGGCCTGGTTCGGCCTCAAAGACGTCGGACTTGCGCCGAATCCCGTTTATGCCGCCACCGTCCCGCACCAGGCTTTTATGATATTCCAGGCGATGTTCGCTATTATAACGCCGGCCCTTATATTGGGCGCGTTCGCCGAGAGGATGAAATTCTCCACCTTCTGCATATTCTCGCTCTTGTGGGCGACGCTCGTCTATGACCCGGTATGCCACTGGGTCTGGGGAGCCGGCGGTTTCCTCAGGGCCGACGGCGCGCTTGATTTTGCGGGCGGGACGGTCGTCCATATCAATGCGGGTATCGCGGCGCTAGCGAGCGCGCTTGTGCTGGGGAAACGCCAGGGCTATCCCGATAAGATATCGCCTCCGCATAACCTGCCTTTTGCGGTATTGGGCGCGGGCCTGCTATGGTTCGGCTGGTTCGGCTTCAACGGCGGAAGCGCTTTAGGATCGGGCGCATTGGCGACCAACGCTTTCGTCGTGACCCATATAGCCGCGGCGGCTGCGGGCCTTACATGGGCTTTGCTTGACTGGATAACGAATTCCCGCTCGACGGTGCTTGGTATCATCACGGGCGCGGTCGGAGGGCTGGTCGCGATAACTCCGGCGTCGGGTTTCGTGAATGCTATCGGCGCCATATGGATAGGCATAGGAGTGTCGGTATTCTGCTACATGGCCGTTGCCATATTGAAGGTCAAATTCGGCTACGATGATTCGCTTGACGCGTTCGGCGTGCATGGTGTCGGAGGCATCTGGGGCGCCCTGGCTACAGGCCTGTGGGCCACAAAGGCCGTTAATCCTGCAGGCGCTGACGGGTTGTTTTATGGCAATCCGGCGCAGTTCTTTATACAGTTCAAGGCGGTAATAATCACGGCAGTTTATTCGTTCGTCGTCACATTTGTATTACTTAAGGTGCTGACCGCCGTAATGGGCGCCAGGGCCTCGCAGCAGGACGAGCGCATAGGGCTGGACCTTACCCAGCACCGCGAAGCGGGATATACGGTACTTGAATAAACAGAATGGAGATCGCCATGAAATATATCGTCGCTGTAATACAACCGGATAAGCTGGACGAGGTAATGACTAATCTGGAGGAGAAGCAGATACACCTCGTGACCGTTACGCCGGTCATGGGCCGCGGGCGCCAGAAGGGCATATCCGAGGTCTACAGGAGCCACAAGGAGGCCGGAAGCCTTCTCAAGAAGATAAAACTAGAGATAGCCGTCAACGACGAGTTCGTAAAACCCGCTATCGAGGCGATAGTCGGCGGCGCGCGGACAGGCCATGTAGGCGACGGCAAGGTCTTCGTGCTCGACCTGCCGGAATGCATCCGCATAAGCACGGGAGAGAAGGGCTGTTCCGCGATAGGGTGAAAATTAACATGTTCGTAATATGGATTTAACATTCGGCAGGTATACTTTCGGCATAAATGAAAAGGAGGAAGCCAGCATGGCAAAGAAGAAGGAGATAGTCGAAATTAAGACGAAGAACCCGTTGGCGAACGGCTCGTTCAATGAGAAGGCCGCGCGCGACGTGATGAAGATGATCAAAGACAAGAAGATCGATATCATAGACCTGAAGTTCAATGACCTTCCGGGGCTATGGCAGCATTTCTCGATACCCGCCTCTGAATTGCTCGAGATGGACGATATTACGCGCTCGATCTGGGTCGACGGCATCGGGTTTGACGGTTCCTCGATCCGCGGTTTCCAGAAGATCCAGGAATCCGACATGATCATGATACCGGACCCGACAACGGCGGTCATCGACCCCGTATGCGAGGTCCCGACGTTGAGCGTTATCTGCGACATCTACGACCCGCTGACGCGCAAGCCGTACAGCCGCGATCCGCGTTATATCGCGAAGAAGGCGGAGAAATACCTCAAGGAGACCGGCATAGCCGACTCGGTGTATTTCGGGCCGGAGGCCGAGTTCTTCATCTTTAACGATATCCGTTTCGACCAGAACGAGAATTCGGGTTACTACTTTATAGACTCGGTTGAAGGCGACTGGAATACGGGGAAAAAGGAAGACCCCAATCTCGGATACAAGATCCGCTATAAAGAAGGTTATTTCCCGGTACCGCCGCACGATTCGCTCCAGGACCTGAGGAGCCGCATAATCCTCAAGATGAGGGAGGCGGGTGTAAAAATTGAGGTCCACCACCATGAAGTGGCCACGGCAGGGCAGTGTGAGATCGACATCAAGTTCGACAAGCTGACAAAGATGGCCGATAGCCTCTTGATGTACAAATATATTATCAAGAACATGGCCAAAAAAGCCGGCATGGTCGCTACGTTCATGCCGAAACCGCTCTTCGCGGATAACGGATCGGGAATGCACTGCCACCAGAGCCTCTGGAAGAACGGCACGAACCTTTTCTTCGACAAGAACGGCTACGCGCTTTTAAGCCAGACCGCGAAGTATTATATAGGCGGCCTCTTAAAGCACGCGAACAGCCTCATGGCGTTCTGCGCCCCGACGACGAACTCGTATAAGAGGCTCGTCCCGGGATACGAAGCGCCTGTCAACCTCGTCTACTCGGCCCGTAACCGTTCGGCCGCCGTACGCATCCCGATGTACAGCGACAGCCCGAAATCCAAGAGGATAGAGTTCAGGCCGCCCGATCCGTCATGCAACGGCTATATAGCCTTCAGCGCGATGCTCATGGCCGGTTTGGACGGTATCATAAACAAGATCGATCCGGGCAAGCCGACCGACAAGGACCTTTTTGAATTGGGCGAAGCGGAGATGGCCAAGATACCTACGGTGCCGTCGTCCTTGCGCAGGGCTATCGACGCCTTGGAAGCGGACCACGAATACCTGCTCAGGGGCGGGGTGTTCACTAAGGATGTAATAGATGTCTGGCTTGAGTTCAAGAGGAAGAAGGAGATAGACGCTGTCAGGATGCGTCCGCATCCTTACGAGTTCTACCTCTATTTCGATATCTGACGGTTATTCGAGAGGGGGCCTATAGGGATGGTCCTGAAAAGGGCTTGCTGGCTCCTCACCTTTAACGGGTGGCGGGACCGTCCCTGTTCCACTTTCAGAGAAGGCAAGATAACCCATAAAGACTAGGTTCGCTACAGGCACCAGCATCAGTAAAGCCAGCAGTCCCGGTTTACCTCTTACCTCGGAGATCCTGTACCAGATGTAGATGGATACAAGCACATTTACGAACGGCACAAGGAACGCCAATAGCCATAAGTAGCTCAGTCCCCCGATCTTACAGGATAAAAACAGGTTTGCCACAGGTATCCACGCGAGCCACGCCGGCTCCGTCCCGGTCTTTTTGGCTATGAGCTGGAGGCAGATAGAGCAGAAGACGTAAATGGCAAAACCGGCAAGGAGGATCACCCCGAGGAATGTCATGAAAATAGCCGCTGCGCCGGCGCCAAGCATCACCTTTTCATTTTGCGAAAACCCTGTATTTGGTGCGGCCGGCTCTAAATCAACAGCGGGGGTTTCTTCGGCTGCAGGCGCCTCTACGGCGGCGGGTTTGAGTTCTACCGGCTGTCCGTTGACCTCCCTGATGTCAGCGAGGTCATAGGTCATCTCGGTAACGCCGAAGATCTCAACGGTAACCGCTTCGTTCGTCATAGATTTTATATTACCGTCGACTTTTTTTCCGGATTTGAACGTTATCGTGTCGGCCCACAGGTTCGTAGGCAAAAATAGCAGCACGGCGCATAAGGCAATGATTTTTTTCACGAATTAGTTCCCCTTTTCGATGATTTTAGCCCAATAATACCCCAAAAGCAACATAATTTCTTTACTTGCATTTTCGAAGAATTTTGCTATAATAAGAGGCTAAATTAGAGAGGTGAAAATGGATCCAGTCCGGTTTGCTATGGCCCAGGTCAACCCCACCGTGGGCGACCTCCAGGGCAACAAGGAAAAGATCATTAAGTTCATAAGTGACGCTAGATCATTAGGTTGCGATATTGTTATCCTCCCCGAGCTGGCTTTGACCGGCTACCCCCCAGAAGACCTGCTTTTGAAGCCGCAATTTGCCGATGACGCGGCCAAGGCCCTTCACGAGATCGTCCATAAGACAGATAATATCATAGCTATCGTAGGATGCCTGGATAAGGGCAAGGACGGCCTGTATAATTCGGCCGCGCTGATCCGTGACAAGGAACTTATACATATATACCATAAGATCATGCTGCCTAATTACGGCATATTTGACGAGAAACGGTATTTCAAGGCCGGCGACGAGTCCTTCGTATTCAAGTTCGAAGGGCTGAAGATCGGCCTTAATATCTGCGAGGATATCTGGGAAGGCAACGGCCCCGCCAGTTTCGAGGCGATGGATATGGGCGCGCAGGTCATGATAAATATATCCGCTTCGCCGTACCACTCCGGCAAGCTGCAGGCCCGTGAGGGTATGCTCATCAAAAGGGCCCAGGAGACCGCGTCTATAATACTCTATGACAATCTCGTCGGCGGCCAGGACGGTCTGGTCTTCGACGGAGGAAGTATGATAATGGGATGGAAGGGAAGCATCCTGGCGCGCGGAAAGCAGTTCGAGGAGGATGTCGTCCTCTTCGACCTTAACGTCGAGGAATACCTGAAATACAGGAAAGCGCCGAAGAAGAAGGCCGGCGAGGATTACAGGAGCAAAGAGGTCTCGCTTAAGAGGTGCGAAGTCAAGATACGCCCGCCTTTCCCGCCGCGCAGGACCGAAAAGCTCGGAAGCATCGAAGAGATATATAAGGCGCTCGTGACCGGCACCAGGGACTATATAACTAAGAACGGTTTCAAGAGGGCCGTGCTTGGCGTGAGCGGCGGGATAGATTCCGCCCTGGTCGCCTGCATCGCGTCCGATGCGCTCGGGAGCGAAAATGTCACGGCGGTGACCATGCCGTCGATGCATACGAAGGAAGAGACCCGGCTGGATGCCGTAGCCGTGTCAAAGCACCTGGGGATAAAGGTCCTCACGATGCCCATCGGCGTGCTCTACCAGTCTTACATGAGGATACTAAAGAAGGAATTCAAGGACGCGAAGCCGAACATTGCCGAGGAGAACCTTCAGGCCAGGATCCGCGGAAATATGCTGATGGCCCTGTCAAACAAGTTCGACTGGATGGTCCTCGCGACCGGCAACAAGAGCGAGATGTCGACCGGATACTGCACGCTTTACGGCGACATGGCAGGAGGTTTCGCGGTGCTGAAGGACGTGCCGAAGATGGTGGTATACCAGCTGGCGGAATACAGGAATGCTGTCGCGCGCAAGGAGATAATCCCCCTGACCACGATAAAGAGGGCGCCGACGGCGGAGCTGAAGCCGAACCAGAAGGACCAGGACCTGCTTCCGCCCTATCATGTCCTCGACGCGATACTAAAGCTCTACGTGGAGGAGGACAAGTCCGCCGCAGAGATAGTCGCCCAGCGCTTTGATCCAAAAGTCGTAAAGAAGGTCATCGCGATGGTAGACAGGAACGAATATAAGAGACGCCAGAGCCCTCCCGGCGTTAAGATAACGCCCAAGGCTTTCGGCAAGGACCGCAGGATACCGATAACTAACAAGTATTAAAAAGGAGAGCTTAAGATGGCTACAAGGTCGGTAAAGGACAAGGAATATGTTCTGAAGATGGCCAAAGAGGCCAACGTGAAGTTCATCAGGCTCTGGTTCACGGACATACTGGGTTTTGTCAAATCGTTCGCGATAACCGTTGAAGAGCTTGAGGGGGCCCTTGAAGAGGGCATGGGATTTGACGGTTCTTCGATAGAGGGTTTCGCGCGCATCGACGAATCAGACATGATGGCCCGCCCCGACCCGAACACTTTCTGCCTGATACCATGGAGGCAGAAGGACGAGTTCGCCGTAGCGAGGATGTTCTGCGATATCGTCAGGCCCGACGGCAGCCCGTTCGAGGGCGACCCAAGGTATATCCTGAAGCAGAACCTGAAACGCGCCGCGAAGCTCGGCCTGACTTTTTATGTAGGCCCCGAGCTCGAATTTTTCTATTTCAAGGACAATACCTCGACCGAGCCCCTCGATAACGGAGGGTATTTCGACCTTACGCCGCCCGACCCGGCCGCGGACCTGAGGCGCGATACGGTCCTTATGCTCGAGTCGATGGGCATAGGGGTCGAATACAGCCACCATGAGGTATCTCCGAGCCAGCACGAGATAGACCTTCGCTATACCGACGCGCTCACGATGGCCGACGCGGCGATGACATACCGCGTAACGGTAAAAGAGGTCGCGCAGAAGTACGGCGTATATGCTACGTTCATGCCGAAGCCCATATTCGGGATGAACGGGTCGGGCATGCATGTCCACCAGTCGCTGTTCAAGGGCGACAAGAACGCTTTTTTCGATGCGAAGGACAAATATCACCTGTCAAAGATCGCTAAGAACTATATTGCCGGCCTCCTGAAACATTCCCGCGAGATAACTTCAGTGACGAGCCAGTGGGTAAACTCGTATAAAAGGCTCGTGCCGGGCTATGAGGCGCCGGTCTACATCGCGTGGGCCAAGAGGAACCGCTCTACCCTCGTAAGGATACCGGAATACAAACCCGGCAAGGAGAAAGCGACGCGCGTAGAGTACCGCTCTCCCGACCCGGCATGCAACCCATACCTCGCATTCAGCGTGATGCTGGCCGCGGGCCTCGAGGGAATAGAGAAGAATTACGAACTGATGCCTCCCATGGAGGAGAACGTCTTCGAGCTTACGCCCGAAGAGAGGACGAAGCGAGGCATCAAGCCGCTTCCAGGAGACCTCTACGAGGCGATCCTCGAGACCGAGAAGAGCTCGGTCGTCAGGAAGGCGCTCGGCGAGCATGCTTTCCATACCTTCATAGAGAATAAAAAGATCGAATGGGATAAGTACAGGGCGCGCGTAACGGACTACGAGCTCAAGGAGTACCTCTCAATACTATGACACGCAAGGTTCCGGCGCGGGCGCCGAAGTCTTCAGCCTATGAGAAGCAGATAGAGGCGCTCTCCAAGATCAGCCAGACTATAGCTTCCAACCTTTACCTGGAGGATATCCTTCGGCTTATCGTTATGGTAACGGCCGAGGTCATGGACTCCAAGATCTGCTCGCTTATGCTGTTGGACGAGCAGAAAGGCGAACTGGTCGTCCGCGCGACGCAAAGCGTCAGCGAGGCCTACAACAAAAAGCCCAACATCAGGATGGGCGAGGGCATAGCCGGAATAGTGGCCAAGGAAGGCAAACCGATAACCGTCCCGGACGTTCGCGAGGACAAGCGGTATCTGAACAGGGACGTCGCAAAGAGCGAGAAGCTCTGCTCGCTGCTATCGGTGCCGATGTCGGTTAAGGGCAAGGTCATAGGGGTCCTTAACGCGTATACTTCCAGCCCGCATAAGTTCACAAGGACAGAGACCAATATCCTGACTGCGGTGGCCAACCAGGCGGCCGTTGCGATCGAGAACGCCCAGATAATGGTCAAATCCAGGATAATACAGGAAGAGCTGGAGACGAGGAAGTTCGTAGAGAGGGCAAAGGGCATCCTGATGCGTAAGGGCCTCGGAGAAGAAGACGCTTTCAGGAGGATACAGAAACAGGCCATGAGCATGCGCAAGACGATGCGCCAGATAGCTGAGGCGATAATACTGTCCGATGACCTCGAAAAGGGCAAATAACCGCTTAATTTTGGGTTTGACTTTAATAAGATTTTATAATATAATCGTTAAAAGATTTTTGTAAGTCTATCAGTTCCATCCGTAAAGAAAGAGGGAGGAGCCATGAAAAGTTTCGTCGTTGCCCTGGGCATTCTTGCGGTATCGATGACGTTTATTGGGTGCGGACAGCAGAAGGCTCCGCCTGCCCAGCCTTCGACAGGCGCTGAGGCGCTCCCTCCGGCAGCGGCGCCGAAGATAGATGTTGCCGTTCAACCCGCTCCCGTCGCGCCGGCAAAAGCTGAGGCGCTCCCTCCGGCAGCAAAAGAGATGGTAATAGCGGATTTCAACACGGGCGGGAAGCCGAACAACGTTGGCGGGGATTTCGGATCATGGGACAAGGACCCGAACGATCCTTCCCAGGGGACAAGGATGTCGTTCAATCCTGACGAGAAATACGGCAAGGACGGTTTTTCGCTGCAGCTCGATTACGACGTGGACTCGCCGAACCCGGCATATAACGGTTTCTGGATGAAGCTCGGGGACATCGACGCCACCTATTATAATAAGCTGGTCCTCTACATAAAGGGCGACGAGGCGAAGGGATATCCCCAGAAGCTCAAGGTGGAGCTTAAGAACGCGAAAGGCGAGGTCGGCAAGGCCTATATAAGCCAGATAAGCGGGACATGGGCGCCGGTCGAGATCAAGTTCTCGGATTTCCAGGGGATAAAGGATTTCAGCAAGATGACGGAGTTCACGATCGTGTTCGAAGATTCCGTCTCCAGGCCCAAGGCGGGCACCGTATACATAGACAGCATGGGATTCGCGAGAGACTAGGCCATAATGGAATTTAAGTTCACCGAAGACAACTTTAAGCTCGGAGCGGAAGACACATATCTCTATTCCGGTGAGGTCCATTATTTCAGGATAAGGCCGGAGAACTGGGCTGCCCACCTGAAGAAGGCCAAGGCCGCGAACTTAAATACCGTAAGCACGTACATCCCGTGGGACTGGCACGAATACGAGGAAGGCAAGTTCGATTTTTCGGGCCATACCAATCCCCAGAGGAACCTTCTCGGGTTCATAGAACTGTGCAGGAAGAACGGGCTCCAGCTCATCGTGAAGCCGGGCCCCTACATCCTTGCCGAATATATGGACCACGGCATACCCCAGTGGCTCCTCTCGACGCATCCGGAGATCCTCTCCCTTAACAGGGAAGGCAAACCTTTCGGGCACGCGCGCGTCACTTTGATGCATCCGACGTACCTGAAATACGCGAGGCTCTGGTACGATAAGATCCTCGAGATAGTCAAGAACAACTCCGTAAACAAGCCGGGCGGCATAATAATATCGATGCAGGTCTGCAATGAGATCGGCGTCTTCACCTGGCTTGATAAGGAAGCCGACTACAACCCGGTGGCCCTTGACTGCTACAGGAAGTTCCTCTCAGAAAAATATAAGAAGATAAACAGGCTCAACGCGCTATACAGGACGAAGTACAAGAGCTTCTCCTCGGTCGTCCCCCCGTCCGGCAGCATATCCAGGCTTACGGAACTGGCGGCGGACCTCGACTGGCACATGTTCTGGCGCAGCTATTACGCGATGTACCTCGAATACCTGATGAAGGAAGCTTCGAAGAGGGGCGTCGCGGTGCCGTTCACGCATAACCTCCCGGGATGGGTATGGGGGAGGGCAGTGGAGTTCCCGCTCAATGTGACGATGTACCAGGACGTCGCGAAGATGTACCCGAAGATAATCCTCGCGGTCGACCATATCCCGGAGAACGTATCCTACAGGAATTTCCACGACGCGTCGATAATACAGCAGTTCACGCGCGCGATGCAGGGCAATAGGGGGCCGACTTTCGTAGCCGAGATGCAGGCCGGCACAAGGGAGCATACGGTCGTTACCTATCCGGACGAGCTCGAGCTCTTTTATAAATCCGCCCTCGCGTACGGCGCCGCCGGCATGAACTTTTATATGTTCTCTCAGGGCAAGAACCCTAAGGGCAAGTCCGCGGTCGGGCCGACATTCTACTGGCAGACGCCGCTTGACTATGAAGGCAAGGAGTCGCCCCTCTATCCGGTCATACGAAGGTTCGGCAAGCTCGCCTCGTCATTCGGCGCGCTCGCCTGCCGCGCGAAGGCGGAATCGAAGGTCGCGCTGGCTTTCTACAAACCGTATTATTCCACGGAACTGGTCAATTCCTACGACTTCGCTAAACTGGGCCTCAGCTACAACCCGAAGGTGATAAGGGACAGCGTATTCTACGAGGGCATGGCGAAGGTCCTGAAGATGCTGAATTGCGATTACGATATAATAGACCTGGAGATCACAAAACCCAAAGACCTCTCGCAATACAAGCAGGTCTGGGCGATCTCACTCGAATATATGGACGCGGAGACGCAGAAGTTGCTCGCGAATTACGCGGTAAGCGGCGGGCATCTCGTGATGCTGCCGAGGGTGCCTAAATACGACCTTTCGCTCAGGCCGTGCGAGATCGTAAAACAGACGTTGAAGCTGGGCGAGGCGGAGGACGTATCCCCGCGCATGCCGACCGTCGAGTTCTTCGACGTGAAAGAGATATCGGTATTGAACCCCGTACAGGTCTTCAACGAGGCGAACACCGAGCCGGTCGCGGTCCTTGCGGACGACAGCGTCTGCGGGTTCATCAAGCACTTCGGCCCCGCCTCCGGCGGCGGCTGGGCGCTGGTCCTCGGGACGGCTTTCGGATATTCGACCGAGGAGAATATAGACGCCTATTCGCGCATACTCAAGATGGACGATATACGCGGCAACGCCGCATCCACGAACGGCAAGCTTATCGTGCAGGAATTCTTCGGCGACGGACATGCTTTCCTTTTCGTCGCGAACTATTACAGGACGCCGGAATCCGGGCACGTGACGTTCATTGACTCGGTATCGAGGGCGGAGAAGAAGATGCCTTACGGCGGTGAAATGACCGTTCCGCCGCTGACCGGCCTGATAATACCTATCGGCGTCCAGGTAAAGGATTCCCGCGCCGCCGGCGCAAAGATCGTATTCTCGACATCTCAGATATTGAGCGCCTTTGAAAAGGGCGGATCCATATATATGGAACTTCACGGCCAGCCGAAGTCGGACGGTGAGCTGACGGTTGCCCTGAAGAAGAGGCCGAAACAGGTTTTTGCCGACGGGAAGAAGCTGGAATTCTCCTATAGGTCCGGCGAGGTCATAGTATCCTTCAAGCACAGCGACGAAGGTCCGGTGCTCCTGAAGATCAATCTGGGGTAAAATCGATGAAGTTCTTCCGTTTTTTATTCGCGGCTGTTGCTTTCCTATGCCTTCCTCTTGCAGCCCTGCCCGCGCAGGATGAGATCTCCGTAAGGGTACCCGCCGGTTCCGATATTAAAATAATAGAACATTTCAATGACGGCAAAGACCCTAACGAGATAGGCGGCTCTCCCGCGCTCTCCGTAAAGAAACCCGCTTTTCTGCAGGCCGCCTACAACAATAAGGTAAGGCGTACCGGAGCGGGCTACTCGCTTGAACTCGAATTCTACATACCGAAGGGCGAACAGGCGGCATGGTCTACGGGCCTGAATGACCTCGACATAAGCGCCGCTAAGGGCATATCGTTCTGGATCAAGGGCACGGAAGGTTCGGAGAAGCTCTGGCTTACCCTCGAGGACGGCTACGGCGTAAGTAAGGATTCCGACATCTCGGGGCTTATAGGCCCCTCGACGGAATGGCAGGAGGTCAGGGTGCCGATAGAAAGGTTCCCGTCGCTTGACATGAACAAGATGGGAAAACTGAGCTTCGTGTTCAAGGGCGAACCGAGCGTCATAAGCGGGAAGGTCTACCTCGACGATATTGCGTTCTACGGCGATAAGGAGCTTTTCTTTAACGGCCTCAAGGATAATATAGGCCGCTACCCCGGCACGATACTTGCCGGAGAGCGCAGGAACGAACTTCTGACAAGCACGGACAATGATATGCTCTCCGGTATCGCGAAGGATACCTGGGGGTTTTTCGATAATGTGGTAGATAAGAGGAGCCGCCTGCCGCTCGACTGGATAGGCATGGCGCCGGAGAGGGCGATAGGAGATTACACTTCGCCGACCAACACGGGCCTCTATTTCATAAACATAGTCGCCGCTGTCGACCTTAACTTAATAACGAGGGAAGAGGCGGTTAAGCGGATATCCGGTACGCTCGATGTCGTCGAGAAGATGCCGCGCTGGAACGGGCTCTGGGATAATTACCATTCCACGACCAACCTGCAGGTCACGCGCAGGTATATCTCGTCCGTGGATAACGGATGGTTTGCCGGAGGCCTGATTATAGCGAGGCAGGCGTTTGATAAGGAGCTCGGGAAGCGCTGTTCGAAGCTTTTGGACGAGATGGATTTCTCGGCGCTCTATAACAAGGAGATCGGGCAGCTGAACCTCGGTTTTGACAGGGATACTGACAAATATTCCCCGTATAATTACGGGCAGCTTAACGGCGAGGCCAGGTTCACGAGCCTCGTGGCGATAGGAAAAGGGAACGTCCCGCAGGAACACTGGTATAAGATGGCAAGGACCTTTCCTCCCGAAGTCGACTGGCAGTCCCAGAAACCGCAGGGCAAGGAAGTTAAAAAATCCGGCGTAAAATATTACCAGGGCTATTATATATATGAGGGCGAGAAGGTGGTCCCGAGCTGGGGCGGCAGCCTCTTCGAGTTCCTGATGCCTTCGCTGATGGTCAAAGAGAAAGAGTTGGCCCCGAAAGGGCTCGGCCTTAACGACCTTAGGGGTGTGCAAGCCCATATCGCTATGGCGAAGCAGAAGGGATATAAGGCATGGGGGTTCTCCCCGTGCTCGACCCCGGACGGCAGCTACGGCGGTTATACGGAATACGGGGTCGGGGGCATAGGCTTCAAGGGATATAAGGACGAAGGGGTCGTGACGCCGCATGTAGTCTTCCTCGCGCTTACCTTTGCCCCGGAAGAGGCCATATCCGACATCAGGAGGATGCTCTTCTATTTCGACATGTACGGCGAATACGGGTTCTATGACTCGGTGAACGTGAAGAACGGCAAGGTCTCGTACAAATACCTCGCGCTTGACCAGGGCATGATATTGCCATCGATAGATAACTACCTGAACGGCGGCGCAATAAGGCAAAGGTTCCACAAGGACCCGGT
>JAQUSA010000094.1 GCA_028715315.1 Candidatus Omnitrophota bacterium
TTCTTCATCTTCTCTTTCTGAGCGTCCTTCATTTCCTGTTTCTTCTTGCATTTCACGCAGTATGCTTCCATCTAACACCTCCTCTTAAGGTTTGAAAAAGTGGAAACGGTTTTAGTCTACCATACCTATCAATGGCTGTCAAGGACGGGGTCTTCTTCTATCTCGCCCACTATCTCCTCGGTAAGGTCCTCGAGCGTCACGAGCCCTATCGCTTTCCTGGGAGCTGCCCCCGGCCGCGGGTCCGCAACCGGCGTTTCCGTTATTATCGCTATCTGTACCCTCATCCTCTGGAAATCCTTTAGCAGGTCGCTTACCCTCTTGTCCTTCTGAACAAAATACGGCTCGTGGACCAGGTCGGGTATTATTACGAGCCCCTTATTCTGCCATATATAGAGCAGGTCCCTGGCGTATATTATGCCGACGATGTTATCCGGAGAGCCCCTGTATACCGGAAGCCTCGAATGCCCCTCCTCCGCAAAAAGGTTCAACAGCTCTTCGGCGTCCGCGTCGATATCTATCGATACGACTTTCCCGAGCGGGATCATGACCTCGCCCGCCTTCGTGTCCCCGAACTCGAATATCCTGTGAAGCATCTTGCGCTCTTCGTCGCCAACGACGCCCTCTTCCTTGCCGAGCTCGATCATGAGCCTTATCTCTTCTTCGCTTATCAGCGGCGAGCGCTGCTTGACCTCTCCGCCGAACATCTTGATCGCCCCATTGCCGAGCTTCGTGAAGAACTTAGCTACGGGATTAAGTACTATGACAAGCAGCCTTATGGGCTTGGCTATGGCCAGCGAAACCTTTTCTGACCTCTGTACCGCGTACATCTTCGGTATTATCTCGCCGAATACCAGAAGCGTTATCGTTACGGCAACGGTCGCCGCCACCATACCCATCTTTTCGCCGAGAAAAAAGACGAAGATTATGGCCCCGATTACGGATATGGCGGTATTTACGAGGTTATTGCCGACAAGTATGGATGTTATCAGCTTTTCGGGTTTAGAGACAAGCTGCTGTACGAGCTTCGCGTTCTTGACCCCCTTCGATATCATATGGCGGAGTTTTATCTTATTTAACGATATCAGCGCCGTCTCGGACATCGAAAAGAACGCCGAGAAGAGGATCAGGATCCCCAGGCTTATGAGCAGCGGTATGAACTGGTGCATGCTCTCCATCAGAACCATCTTTTGCTTTTTAGGTACAGAACTATCGTCAAGGTAAATGCGAAAGTAAGGCCCATCACTATCCAAAAGGCCATCAAATGCTCCGCGAAGGGCAGCTTGATGTTCATGCCGTAGATGCTCGGTATCACAACGAACGGCAGCATGACGGTCGCGATTATCGTAAGGACCTTCATTACCTCGTTCAGCCTGTTAGAGACTATGGAGACGTAGGCCTCGAGAGCGCCGGTAACGATATCGCGCGAGGTGCCTACTATATCGTTTATCCTGACGAGGTGGTCGTATACGTTCCTGTAGTAAACGTAATTGACGGGCCTTATCATCGCGAAATCGCCCCTCGTAAGTATTGAGAACATGTCTACCTGGGGCCCTATGGTCCTGCGCAGGAGCATCGTATCGTTCTTAAGGCGGTATATCTGGTTGAAGGTCTTCGTTGTCGGGTCCTTGAATAACTCAGTTTCCATGTCATCGACCCTCTTGTCGAACCTGTCCACGATCGGGTAGTAGGTATCCGCCAGGGACTCCATTATGGCATATGCGAGAAAATCACTGCCGCGCGTGACTATCGGGGAACCCTTGTCAACCCTTTCGATGTTCAGGTCGATAGCGTCGATCTTCTCGGTATGGACGGTTATCAGGTAATTCCTGCCCATACAGAAATCCACCTCGAAGGTCGCAATCTTGCCGGTCTCGGGGTCTATCCTGACGCCCTGCGTGATTATAAAAAGGTAGTTCTTGAAATCCTCGACCTTCGGGCGCGCATTCGGCATGATGCAGTCCTCGACAGTCAGAGGATGCAGCCCGAAGACGTCCATAAGGACCTCAATGTCGCTGTCGGAAAGCTCCTCCATATCGACCCAGAGCAGCGAGTTCTCCGCCGCAAGCGCCTCGCGGAACCGCTCGACCGGCATGTCCTTCAGTAATTTGCCTTCAGGCGTGTAGTAATAGTTCTTCATGCGGCCACCTCTTTATTTATAGAGCCTTCTCGCTATGATATATTCCCTGACAGGTTCGGGAACAAGGTACCTTATCGACTTGCCCTCTTTTATCTTCTTCCTGATCAGCGATGAGGATATCTCGAGCGATGTGATAGTCACATGCTCGACGCCGTTCGGGACTTTTGAGACGTCATATCCGGGACGGCTCGCGACTATGAAATTCGAAAGCTTGAAGATCTGGTCGATCTCCTTCCACGTATAGAGCTCGCCGAGCGAATCGGCGCCCGTGAGGAAGAAGAGCTTCGCCTCCTCGCCGTATTTTTGCTTGAAAGCCTTGAGGGTCTCGACCGAATATGAGGTCGTCTTGGCGTCCATCTCGACCGACGAGACCTCGAACCCCGGGTTGCCCCTTATCGCGAGCTCCACCATCTTGAACCTGTCGTTAGGTTCGGCCAGTTCCTCTTCATTCTTGTGGGGCGGCACGTAAGCCGGGACGAGTATCACCTTGTCGAGGTTCAGCTTTTCCCTCGCTTCTTCCGCCAGTACGAGATGCCCCGTATGTATCGGGTTGAACGTCCCTCCGAGTATGCCTATACGCATGTTGTCACTCCCTTATCTGCCCGTTCCCGTAGATGATATACTTGTAGCTCGTCAGCTCCTCGACCCCTACCGGGCCGCGGGCATGGAACTTGTCGGTCGATATGCCTATCTCCGCGCCGAAACCGAACTCCGCGCCGTCGGTGAACCTGGTCGAGGCGTTGACGTATACCGAGGCGGAATCTATCCTCTTCAGGAATTCCACCGCGTTATGGTAATTCTCGGTGACTATCGCGTCCGAAAGTTTCGTGCTGTACCTGTTGATATGGTCGACCGCCTCGTGAAGGTTCTTTACCACCCTGACCGATAGTATGAGGCCCAGGTACTCGGCCGACCAGTCCTTCTCTACGGCGGCCTTGAGGCCCTTGACTATCCTGCGCGTCATGGCGCAACCCCTTACCTCGACGCCCGCTTCCTTATACTTCCTTATCATGGAAGGCAGGAAACGCGCCGCGACATCCTCGTTGACGAGAAGGGTCTCCATGGCGTTACAGACCGAAGGCCTCTGCACCTTAGCGTTAAAACAGATGCGCTCGGCCATGTTCAGGTCGGCGTCCTCGTCCACATATACGTGGCATACGCCCTTATAATGCTTGAGCACGGGTATCTTCGAACGCCGCGCGACTTCCTTAATCAGGCTCTCTCCGCCCCTTGGGATTATGAGGTCGACCAGCTCGCTGAGGCCCAGCAAAATATGGACCGCTTTCCTGTCGGTCGTCTTTATGAGGCTTATCGCGCCGTCGGGAATACCGGCTTCCCTCGCCGCATCGCTCATTACATCGAATATCGCTATATTGGAATTGATAGATTCGCTGCCTCCGCGCAGTATCACGCTGTTGCCGGCCTTAAGGCACAGGCCTATGCAGTCGGCGGTAACGTTCGGCCGGGATTCATAAATGATGCCGACCACCCCGAGCGGGACGCGCAGTTTTCCTATCCAGAGCCCGTTCGGCCTGGTCCACATCTTGATGACCTCGCCGATAGGGTCGCGCAGCGAAGCGACGGTCCTCAGGCCTGCCGCCATCGACTTGATCCTCTTGTCGTCCAGCGTTAGCCTGTCTATGAATGCGGCGCTGAGCTTTCTCGACCTCGCCGCCTTGACGTCTTTTTTGTTGGCCGCGCATATCGCGGCCCTGTCCTTCTCGAGCGAGTCAGCCATCGCGGTGAGCGCCTTGTCCTTCACCGCGGAAGACAACTGGCCCATCCCGAAAGAGGCTTTCCTGGCGTCCTGCGCTATCGAGATGATCTCCTTCTTAAGGTCGCTCATTTAAGACCGGCTCCTTTTGAAACGGGGGGCAAATATCGTCCCTACCCTCTCCCCGCCCGTGATCTTTATAAGGATATCTTTAGTTTTTCCGTTGGCTATTACCATGGGTATCCCCGCTTCGGCCACTGCCTTCGCCGCCTTTATCTTGGTGGCCATTCCTCCGACGCAGACCTCTTTATCGGTGCCGCGCGCAAGCCTCTCTATCCCGGAATTGACCTCTTCGACCGTATCGATGACCTCTTTCTTCCCGATATGGCTATAGAGGCCGTCGACGTCCGACAGTATTATGAGCAGGTCCGCCCCGAGGAGTTTCGTTACGAGCGCGGCGAGCGTATCGTTATCGCCGAACTTTATCTCGTCCACCGATACCGTATCGTTCTCGTTGACTATAGGGACGGCCCCGTATCCCAGTATGGTATGTATCGTGCTCTTTACGCTGGCGTATCTCTTATGTTCCTTGAAATCGTCGCGCGTCAGCAGGACCTGGGCGACCTTGCGCCCCTGTTTCCTGAAATACTCGTCGTATGACTTCATCAGCTGCGCCTGGCCTATAGCCGCGGCAGCCTGCAGGTGGTCAAGCGACTTCGGGCGGGATTTCAGCCCGAGCAGGTGCATGCCTGCGCCGATCGCGCCCGAGCTCACGAGGACCACCTTGATCCCCCTGTCGAGCAATTCGCAGACCTGCGCGGATATATGCTTCACGGCGCGCCTGTTCATCGGGTGCGACTTCGACGT
>JAQUSA010000095.1 GCA_028715315.1 Candidatus Omnitrophota bacterium
TAACTATTGTTCATAGATATCCAGTCGTGATCAAACGGCAGGTCGACGTATTTGCCGGGCTTGCTGTCGATCTTGACCGAGACCTTCTTCTCGGCAACCTGCCCGCCCGAATCAGTGGCCGTGAACTTTATCTCATGGCCGGACCCGTCCGGCAGGCCGGATACGTCCCATTCGGCCTGGCATGACCCCTCTACCTGGCTCGGCATCCTGATGGGATTAGACCCGTCGATCGTATAAGTCACCTCAGGGGCGCCCCTGTCATCCGAGACGGAGGCGATGAGCAATACTTTGCCCATAACGAGATCGCCGTCCTTCATGCTGATGTCAAGCGCCGGCGGTTCATCCTTATTATCGACATTGACCCTTACGAAATCGGAGACATAATATCCCTTTTTGCTCTTCGCGCGTACGATCAGGGTCCTCGGGCCTTCGTCGGCCTTCGAGGTATCGAACTCCATCTGGTAGACGCCCTTCTTCTGCGAGAGCCGCCCGAACTCCTTCCCTTCCACTATCAGGTCCACGAATTCGGGTTTCTCCTTGCCCTTGATCTCAACGGCTATCTTTACCTTGCCTTTGACGACCTCATCCTCTTTCGGTTCTTTGACCGCCACGGAAAGATCGCCGAGAAGCATCGCGTACTGGCGCTGTATCTGGAAATAGACCGGCTTCTGGAGTTTCCTGTCGATCGTCATAAGGCCCATATGCTGCGGCTCGTTTATCATAGTATGCCAATCCGCGATCGTCCACCAGGCGCACCCCGATACATACGGGAGTTCAGAGAATGCGGAGAACGTCTCCTTAGCGACCTCTATCTGGACCTTCTCCTGCGGGGTATCGCCGTAACCGGACCATATGCCGTATTCGGTCGAGATTATCGGTTTGCCGGGAAATGCCTTACGTGTCTTCTCGAGGGCTTCCTTGGTATCCATATAATAGGAGCTGCCGTAGAATATGCCGTAGTAGGTCGTAAAGCCTATGATATCGCATTCCTTCTGGGTGGGGTCTGTGGGGTCGCTTCCGGAAGCCGACTGCGCCACGGGACGGGTGCCGTCGACCTTCTGCGCGTTATCCCTCAGGTCTTTTATGAATTCGGCCCTCTCCTTCTGCCAACTGCACTCGTTGCAAGTGCCCCAGATTATTACCGACGGCCTGTTGTAATCGCGGTATATCATCTCGAACCACATCTGCCTCGCGATGCCGCGCACATTCTTCTGTATCACGAACTCGGGACCGCCGAACCAGAATACCGGGATCTCTTCCCATATCAGCAGCCCCATCCTGTCGGCTATCGAGTAAGTCAGCTGTTCATTCGGGTAATGCGCGGTCCTGACGAAATTCGCGTTCGCCTCTTTTATGAACTTGAAATCCTTGGCTATGCGCGGCGGCCCGAACTCTTCAGGCCCCGGTTCGCCGCGGAAGGCCTCATGCCTCGCGATGCCGCGCAGGAAGACCTCTTTGCCGTTCAGCAGTATCTTTGGGCTGTCCTTGTCCACGCGGACTTCCCTTACGCCGAACTGCGTATATAATTCGTCGAGTTTCTTCTTCTTGTCCCCGAGGGTAACCTGGAGCACATAAAGGTCGGGCGATTCGGGCGACCAGAATTTTAGCGCGCCGGACTTTAATGAGAAGCTCATGGCGCGCACCTCGCCCGGCTTTAAAGTTATCTCTTTCGATGTTTCGCCCTGCACGGACATCGTCCTGCTCGAGGCGATCTTCTTGGCCGAGGGCTCCTCAAGGTCCTTATCCTTTATGTTGGCCTGGAGGACCTTCACACCGAGCGATGACGTGACCTCGGCGTCGCTGCGGTTATACGCGACCACCTCTATCGTGAGCTCCGAATCTTTCTCTCCGGAAACCTTGGTCCTGATATCCGCGCGCACGACGGATACCGCGGGCGATATCTCGAGATATACATTCCTCGTTATGCCGCCGTAATTCCACCAGTCGCCGGTCGCGTAAGGTATGATGTTATGGTCGTTGGTGGCCTGCGCCTCTTTAGATGTATCGCCGTTCGGTATCCACGGTATGTTGTCCACCCTGACGGCAACCACGTTGTCCCTGCCGTAATTCAGGTACTGGCTCACGTCGAAAGCGAACGGCGTATAGCCTCCCTCGTGGCAGCCGACCCATTTGCCGTTGACCCACACATCCGTGAAATAATTGGCGGCCTCGAACATCAGTTTCACGTATTTGCCGGCAGCGTCGGCGGGCACGTTAAAATGCCGCCTGTACCACGCGCCGTCCATATACCTGTCAGGTGCAGGATTCTCGACCCCGGGTATCTCCTTATCGTTCCAGGCCTTGTCGTCATAGCCGGCGCCCTGCCTCCCGGCGCCTTCCTGCTCGACAAGGGTTATGCCCTCCTGCGTCCTCTTCCTAAGCGTAAGCTTATGGTCGACCTTCTGCCTCTCGGCCTTCCATGAGCCGTTCAGGTCGACGTATGAACGCTCCTGTTTCTCCCACGAGGGAAAAGGTATGCCGTTCTGGAACGGGACGTCGACGCCGTCTATCTGTTTTACTTCGAATGTGGCGGGCTGGGTATCATTCACCGCTTCCGCAGAAAATGCTATTGAGGGAAACGCGACAAAAGCGAAAAGGGCATAATACACCAGCGAGGCGGGGCGTTTTTTTAGCATGATCGTCTCTTCATGAGTTCCGGTTTAAGGGCAAGTGTCTGCGGTTCGAAATTTTCGTCGTTCATCGAGCGTATGGCAAGGTCGACGGCCTTCTCCCCCATCTCCTGCAGGGGCTGCCTTATCGTGGTAAGCGCCGGCTCGACATATGCCGCTTCGAGGGTATTGTCGAACCCCATGACCGCCATATCTTTCGGGATGTAAAGCCCCTGTTCCTTTATGACGCGCATCGCGCCGATGGCCATATAATCGCTTGCCGCGAATATCGCGGTCGGGCGTTTCTTCAGGGTAAGCAGCTTCGGCATCTCGCGCTCGCCGCTCTCGAACGTGAAATC
Organism: Candidatus Omnitrophota bacterium; assembly: GCA_028715315.1. Classification (GTDB taxonomy): domain Bacteria; phylum Omnitrophota; class Gorgyraeia; order Pluralincolimonadales; family Pluralincolimonadaceae; genus UBA6215. Next base: position 2,969 of record JAQUSA010000095.1, read on the forward strand.
GCCCTGCACCGTCAGCTCATCATCCTGGTCGAACCCGAACTTCCTGGAGAGCGCCTTATAAGCCTGTGACCTCTCCGGGCCGTCAGCCGAGTTCGGGTTGCCGGCGATGAAACCTACGCGCTTGTGGCCCTGCGACGCGAGATATTCGAGGGCAATCCGGACACCCTCGAAGTTATCGACGCAGACCGAATTGACCTTCTCCTTGCCCAGGTACTTGGTCAGGAACGAGAAGTATATGCCGTTATCGCGGAGGTCCTGGATATCCTTGGAGATATCCCTCGTATAATCGACGTTCATGATGATCATCAGGTCGATGAGCCACTTGCGGGATATCTGGTAATACGACTCGCCCTTCGTCTGGTCGAGGCTGAAGAACATCAACGCGCGGTTGTATTTCTTGCAGGCGTTCTGGATGCCTTCTATGATCATCAAAAAGTACGTTATAGTGAAGAAATGCGGGTTCTCGGGGAATACAACCCCGACGGTGGAGGATTTCTTGCTGATGAGGCTGCGCGCGACCATGTTGGGCATATAGCCCATCTCATTGGCGATCTTCAGTATCTTCTCGCGCAGTTTCGGCGACACGTGTTCACGGTCGTTCATAACAAGGGAGACCGTAGAATGCGCGACGCCTGCTTTTTTAGCTATGTCTTTTATTGTAATGCTGGTTTTCTCGAAACGTTTCATGGTATTTTGACCCTTCGATAAAGTTTACACGATGAACCGGGTTTTGTCAATGTTATCGCTAACAGCCCATACGGCCGGCTGAAGCCCGCCTCAGGCTTTTAGGCCCGTCAGGGCTATGCCTTTTATGAAGTATTTCTGGAACGCGACGAATACAATCAGCACCGGCAGGGTCGCTATTACCGCGCCGGCCATAACCATGGCAAAATTCGTCCCGAATTGCCCGTTGAGCACGGAAAGCGCCAGCGGTATCGTCCTCATCTTGGATGAGTATATGACCACGAGCGGCCATACGAAATTGTTCCATTGCCCCATAAAGGTAAAAATGGCCAACGAGGCGAGCGCGGGCTGTATGAGCGGCAGGATGACCCTCCGGTATATCGTGAACTCGCTGCAACCGTCTATTTTCGCGGCATCGATAAGGTCGTCCGGTATGTTCATTATGAACTGCCTCATCAGGAATATGCCGAAAGCTCCCGACATCGCCGGTATGATAAGCCCGGCAAAAGAGTTAAGCCATCCGAACTTCTTTATTATTACGAAACTCGGTATCAGGTTCACCTGCCACGGTATCATCATCGAACCGACAAGCAAAAGGAACAGCTTATCGCGGCCGAAGAAACGGTGCTTTGCGAAAGCGTATCCCGCGAGCGAGCAGAAGAATATGTTTGCGAGGGTTATGGCCGACGTGACGATCAGGCTGTTCATGAAATACCTTCCCATGGGGATTATGCTGAACAGCTCGATGTACGCGGCAAGGGTCGGCTTCCTGATGAAGAAGCTCGGAGGATACGTATTTATCTCATCGAGCGGCTTGAACGAGGTCACTATCATCCACACGAAAGGGACGATCATTATAAACGACCCTATGACCAGGAAGACATATACAAAGGTCCTGAGCAATTGCTGTTGTTTGGACTTGCTCGCGGGCCTGGCCGCTTCGTCGCCGTTGAACTTCCTTATCTCCCTCATCTCCATATCAGTACTCTATCTTCTTTTCTACTATCTTCATGTTGATTATAGTCACTATAAATAGCACGAAAAATATCAGGTATGCCAGCGC
>JAQUSA010000096.1 GCA_028715315.1 Candidatus Omnitrophota bacterium
GTACGCGCGGATGGTCGACCAGTTCTCCCGGCACCGTGTACGGTATGCCGAGGCGAAGCGCGAGCCCTTTCATCGCGTTGAAATCAGGCACGATGATCGCGGTAAGGTACGGCCTGCGGTCGCCGTGGACCACGACCTCCTGTACATACGAGTCGCTCTTTATGAGGTTCTCGATGTTCTGCGGCGCGATACTCTTGCCGCCCGCCGTTATTATTATGTCCTTCTTTCTGTCGGTTATATACAGGAACCCCTCGGCGTCGAAATAACCGATATCCCCTGTATGCAGCCAACCGTCCGCATCGATCGCCTCGGACGTGGCTTTTTCATTCCTGTAATACCCCTTCATCACTGACGGGCCCTTTATGAGTATCTCCCCGTCCTGGGCCGTCCTGATCTCGACGTCCTTTATGGGCCTGCCGACCGAACCGAACCTTACTGCGCGGAAAGTGTTCACGGTTGCGACCGGGGAGGTCTCCGTGAGGCCGTATCCTTCGAATATGAATATGCCGAGCGAAAAGAAGAATTCCGCCAGTTCTTTCGCCAGCGGCGCGCCGCCGGATATGAAGAACTTGATACGGCCGCCGACGGCACTGTTGATCCTGCGGAATATGAATATCCTCGCGAGGTTATACCTGAGCCAAAGCGACGGCCCGACTTCAAGCTTGTTAAGCCTCGCGTTCGCGTACTCTTTCGCCGACTCGAGCGCGCGTTTAACGGCCTTCCGTCTCGACGGCGGGAACTGGGAGATCCTCTCCATCATTCCCGCGTAAATTTTTTCGTAGAATCTCGGGACGGCGCATACGTAGGTCGGCCTGACCTCCTTAAGGTTCTTGCCGACCGACTCCATGCTCTCGGCGTAGGCTATGGTCCCGCCGATCAGCAGCGTGAAATAATAGCTCGCCATCCTCTCGAAGACGTGCGAAAGCGGGAGGAATGAAAGGCAGGTGTCGCTCTCGTCGAACGGAAGCACGTCCACGGACGAGCGGCAATTCGACAGGAAATTTTCATGGGTCAGGCAGACGCCCTTTGCCTGTCCCGTCGTGCCCGATGTATATATTATCGAGGCGAGGCCTTCTTTTTTTGCCGATTGCAGCCGCGATTCGAAATCCATCCTGAGGACCGCGGCGCCTGCGGAACCCGCCGCTAGGACGTCGGCGAAGGATATGACCTCCGGCCTTTTGCCCCTGCCGTCGGGATCCATGACTATTATCTTCCTTAAGGCCGGAAGGCCGGCGCTTACCGAAAGTATCTTATCCAACTGCTGGGCGGTCGAGACTATGACCATGACCGATTCGGAATCCTTAAGTATATATTCCATCTGGCGGGGTACGTCCGTAGGATACAGCGGGACGTCGGCGCACCCGAGCGAAAGGACGGCAAGGTCAGAGTAGGCCCATTCCGGGCGGTTTTCCGAGAGCAGCCCGACCTTCTCTCCCGGCTTCAGGCCGAGCGATATGAGCCCGAACGCAAGGTCCTTGACCTTTCCTTCGAACTCAAACCAGCTGACACAGCGGTATTTGCCTTCGTATTTATACTTGAGGGCGCATTTGCTGCCATACCTGTTCGCCCTCGCGAAAAACATCAAAGGAATAGTATCTTCACGCATAAAGTCTCTCTCTAGAACATCACTTTGCGCGCGCGATTCATCCCTATGGCGAGCTTCACCAGGTTTACGCTCTTCAGGCCCTTCTTTATGACGGCCATCCTCGACTTGCCCTTGGGCGTCTCGGATACGGTGAAGAATTCTTCCGCCAGCTTGATCAGAAGCTCCGGATATTCCTTGAAAAATTCGGGATGTTTAAGCGCGAAACTCGATATGCCCTTATATCTCTTGAGGTCCTTCAACACGAACGATCCCTCGAGCCTCCTGCGGTACCCCGCAAGGGCCTTCTCGGAGAAATCGTTGTTCTTCTTCGATTCTATTATCGTCTCGGCCGCGGCCAGGCCCGACGCCATCGCGAGGTTCGAGCCCTCATGATAGAGCGGGTTCATGTTCACGAATCCCGCGGCATCGCCCGCGATTATAAGCCCGTCGATCGCCAGCTTCGGCAGGTGGTCGTAGCCGAATTCCGGGATCATGTGCGCCGAATATTCGAGGAGCTTCCCGCCTTTTATGTAATGCTTTATCGACGGGTGCGCCTTGAAATTCTCTATTATGTCGTTAGGGGTCAGCTTGTTGTTCTTCAGGTCGTTGGTCGAAACGCCTATGCCTACAGACACCGACTCCTTGTTCGTGTAAATGAACGCGGAACCTACAAGGCCCTTAACCGAGCCGCCGAAATATTCGAGCGAGGCCCCTTCTTCGCCTTCGATCCCGAACCTTTCCTCTATGGCCTCCTTCGGAAGCGCGATGACCTCCTTGCAGCAGGTCACCATATGCTCCGGTACGTGTTTCTCTCTTAGTCCGAGGCTCTGCGCGAGGAGCGACGTGACACCCTCCGCTACCACGACCATGTCCGCGTAAAGGTCCCCGTCCTCGAGGCGAGTCTTCACTCCGACGGCTTTCTTGCCGTCCATGATTATCTTGTCGACGACGGCCTCGTTCAGGATCATGACACCGGCCTCCTCGGCCTTGCCCGCATACCACGCGTCGAATTTCCCGCGCAGCACCGAAAAGGTGTTGTTATACGGAGGCTTATTGAAACCTTCGAACCTTAGCCCGAGGCCGACCTCCGAATCGTCCGAAAGCACCGCGAACTTCTTCTGCACTATCCTGCGCTCGACCGGCGCCGTCTCCCAGAAATTCGGTATGACCTTATTGAGGATGGTCGAATAGAGTATCCCTCCCATGACGTTCTTCGAGCCGGGCTTCTCGCCGCGCTCCAACAGAACGACGCTGAGGCCTGCCTTAGCGAGCGCGTAAGCGCATGTGGTGCCCGCGGGCCCAGCTCCTACCACTATACAATCGAACTTTTCTCCGCTTGCCATTATGCCTCTCCTTATTCTTCTATAAGCGCTTTTATCTGGGGGAGCATCTTTATCGTCTCCTCCTCGCCGCGCTTTATCAGTTCTTCCGCCTTATAGAGCTCGAACCATGCCGCGTTCGTAAGTATCGGATGGATCACGCAATCCGCTTCGCGGGCCGACGCCTCGGCCATCACATACTGCATCGCGAGCGAAGTGTTCATCATTACGTCGAAGGTGTTCGGCGCGAATGTCCTGCGCATCCAATTATTGAAATTGAAGGCCCATCGCGCGAAGATCGAGCGCTGCGCGAGCCTGACCTCCTCCTTGCGGCGCTTATCCTCGAATTCGTTGAATATCTTCTTCATCTCATCCTGGCTCGGGAGGCAGTTGACCGCTATTATCTTCTTCGCCCCGCCTTTTATCAGCACATCTATCGGGACGGGGTCGAACGTCCCGCCGTCGATCAGGAAGTCATCGCCGTACCGGACCGGCTTGACTATCGCCGGTATCGAGCACGACGCGCGCACCGCATCGACGAGGCTTCCCTCGTCGAAGACTATATTCTCGCGCGAACGCAGCGTGTTCGCGACTATTTTAAGCGGGGTGTGCGTGTCGTGGAACGTCTTCCTGCCGAGGTACTCGCGGAACAGCCTCTTCAGGTTATTGCCGTTTATAAAGCCCTGCAGCGGCATCAGCGAAAAATCCGCCAGGGAGAGGAGTGTCTTCTTGTCCTTGAACCTCAAAGCGACCTTCTCGAGCTCGGCCGAATCCATCCCGGAAGCCCAGAATGCGCCGACCACCGCCCCGATCGAGGTTCCCGCGATGAAATCTATGGGGATCTTTTCCCTCTCGAGCACTTTCAGCACCCCTATATGGACCAGCCCCAGCGCGGCGCCGGAACCAAGCGCCAGGCCCACGAGGATCTTGCCGATCTCCCTGGATATCCTGCGCACGGCCCTCGAATAAAGGCATTCCGGGACCGCAAGCACCGGCGGAAGGCCCGCCGCCATCATTCCGGCAAGCATGCCGAGGTCCGGCAATGTCGCGTAGGCCTTATGCCCGAGGAGCTTCACTTCCTCTTCGAAACTCTTCGTCATGATGAATTCGTTTATTATCGCCTTGATCGTCTTGTCCGGCTCCCTCACCGTCTTCTTGAGTTCCTCGATGAGCCTGCCGGTCGCCTTCAGGTTACGCTCGTCGCAGTCGGTGACTATGTGTATCAGGTCGGACTGCGTCAGCACGGAATATACGGATTTATCCATCTCCGCCGGCATATCCACGACGACATAATTGAATTCCGACGCTATCGAACTTAAAAGGGATATCGCCGCCGCGGGCTCTATGCGCGACGAGGGGCCGCACGCGGCATTGAGCATGTATATGCCTCCGGCCTCATACCTTACTATCTTTTCTTTTATCTCGTCATAATTCAGCGCGCCGTAACCCATGCCTACGCAGGGGAGCTCTTCCTCGATACGCAGCATCGAAGAGCATTCTTTCCCCGAGGCGCTCATGTCGAGAAGCATGACTTTCTTGCGGGTCTCATAGGCAAGTGCGATGGCGAGGTTTACCGAGTACATTGTCCTGCCGGATTTTTTCGCCAGGCCGTAGACCGATATTATCGTGGACTCAAAAACGGCCTTCGGCTTGGACTCCTTCTTCTTGAGGCGGCGGGAAAGGGATTCGCTGAGCTTCAGCGCAAGCTGCGGGATCTCGCTTATGAGCGAATTGAAATCCTTCTTGTCTATCCTGAGGACGACCGAATCGTTCATCATCTGCACGGAAGCGGAATGGGGCTCGTTCG
>JAQUSA010000097.1 GCA_028715315.1 Candidatus Omnitrophota bacterium
CGTCCGGCTCGATCCCGGGCAGCCTCAATTGCCCCGACAGGCCGGCATTGCAGGAGTCTATGCCATTTTCGGCGATCGCCTTCATATCCTCCGGGGACCGGTAGCCCTCAGCTTCCATCCCGGCCTTGGGCGCCGCAGCGGCCATGCCGTCGTAATCGCACCTCTTTACGACCTCGAAACATCCCCTCGCGAGGACAAAGTACTTGCTTCTCTTGAGCGGTATATCATGCTCTTTGGCGCGTTTCACGAGCTTCTCCGCGAGATCCAGGTATGTCCGGCAGTTTGACTCGCGCTCCTGCCTGCCTTCAATGCGGTTTATCCTATCGACCACGATCTTCACGTCGGAATCGCAGTTCGGTATGGATATGCCGTCATCGGCCGCACAGGCTCCGAAGCTTAACATTACCGCCAATGCTAATACGAGGTTCTTCATCCGATACCCCCTATTGCCAGTAGACTATCTGCGTCCTTGGCATGAACGAGACGGTCACGTCCTCGAGGACCGCCGTCTCGCTATACCATGGTTTTGTCGCCGGCAATGAATTGTCATTAGAGACGAAATCCGCCCTGTACTGTATGGAAGACGCCGGCTGCGACGTTATGCCGCCGCCCGCCCCGGGCGCCTGCCATGTCGCGCCTCCGTCTACGCTTGTCATGAAACTCACCCTCTCCGAAGCGGCGCTCGCGGTTGACGGCACCGTTACGGTGCCGGTTATGGAACCCCATGCCACCATGACGCCGGCGTTGCCCGGGGCAGAGATGTAATAGCCGTCCTGGGGGATCACCCTGACATTATCAAAGGCCGGAAGGTGGTATTCCCCGTACAGCCTTACAAGGCCCGACGCGCTCGTCCCGCTGCCGTTGATGTTCGAAAAACTGTAATTGCCTTCCTGTATCCTGCCGGAGGAGGCGTTGTAATATGTCCAATACGTTTTGTTCCGGCATACCACCCTGAGGGTCTTGCGCAGGACATACGGTTCTGAATAGTTGCCCCAGGAAGGGCTTGCCCATATATGGAGCATCCCCGTATGGGGCAGCGGCCCCGGGTCCACGCCGTAAACGGCGCCCTGCTGCATGTCCTCAAGGTAATAACTCGCGTCCCCGGCGCTCGTCCTTTTGAAGACCAGCCGGCCGACATCGTTCTGGAACCTGAAAGCGTATGATCCGGGGTCCGTTATCGGATATTCGTAATCGATAGGCTCTGCCGCATCCCACCAGAACCTCATGCGCATGTCGTAGGTCCTTATCTTGTCATCTATGTATACCTGGGCGCTGTGGTTCGTCCACATCCATCTCCGGGAGGATTCACGGCCGAGGTCGGCGGTGGGCCACAGTTTAGTATTGTCGCCGGTCTCCGTGTCGTACTGCCCCAGGACCGTCGTATTCCACGCCCCGTCCTTCGGGTTCCATTCGTTATTTGTCCAATCCGTCTGCTGGCCCACGCTGCCGTCTATCCTTTCCGTGAAATTATCCCAGAAACCGGCCTTTACGGAGTTCTTTATTATGTCGTAATTAACGGCTGCGGCCCCGTTCCAGTCCTGGTCGGACCTTACCGGACAGCTATCCATGAAATTCACGCGGACCATCTCCCCGTTAGACAGGTCGCCTTCCCCCGTTCCGCTTGCCCAGTTGTCGTTGCGCCAAACCTGCGCGAATTGGTCCTTCGTGGTCTGGTTCCATATATCGAATATCCTTATTATCGCGCGGGCATGGCCGGACGCCGAGGCCGCCCCTATTAAATTCGTCACTGTCCCGGTCGAGGCCACGTCGTAGAACCCGCCGGAATTAAAGCAAAATTCGGTGGAATAGGCCGCCGGCTTCGTCCTGTTGGGATTGGCCCCGTCTTTTACGCCCCTGCTCTCCGTAGGGCTCAGGCCGATATAATCATCGATGAACGCATCGAACTGCTGCCAGCTTGTAAAAGGCCTGCCGGCAATGATCGCCTGCGCGAGATCCTGCGATTTGGCGTCGCTGTTAACGCCGCTTCGGAGTACCGCACGAAGGACAGCCTCCGAAGCGGTGTTAATGTTGACCGGCGCCCTGTCCTCATGAGTCGTATCATCGGGCAGGAACGTATTTTGGTCTATATAGCCGTATAACGTTATGTAATCCTTTATAGCGTTATATTTGGCGGCGCTGATCCCGGCCTTGATCTTTATCTCCTCTTTTGTCGCATAAGGGGCGTTCGCCGCGATGGCCTGGCATTCTATCGAAGTCAGCGGGCTGCCGAGGGCGGCGTTAAGGTCCTGAATTATCCGGCCTAATTTACTGTTGCCGGTATTGTTGACATTGACCTGCCTCGCGCAATCTACCGCGGTGACCGCATATCCGCCGCGGCCGCCCAGAAGGCCGGGATCCGAATAACCGGAATACCACGGCTCCGAGGACGTATCAAAGGCGCTATTGGACGCTCCGTCTACGCCGTTCTTGAGTTCGGCTATGGCTTTCGCGATGCCGGCTTCCGCCAGGTATCTGGCCTTAACGCTTCCGGCGAAGTTCGCGGTCTCCTTATTGGCCAACAACATGGACACCGCAAAAGTCGTGCCTATCATTGCCAACAGGGACAGTATGCCTACTACTAGTATCAGTGCCACGCCTTTCTTCCTGAACATCGTTACCCTCGTCCTCCATCGTCCTGAATAGTTAAGGGAGGCTTGAAAGTTGGGGGACTCCGTACTATCAAACCTCCCTTAATTAGTAGCGCGAATTACTTTTTCCTTCTGGAGGCCGCGAACATACCCGCCAGTCCTGAACCGAGAAGCAATAAGCTCGCCGGTTCCGGCACGGCCCGGATGTCGTCGATGCCTATGTCCAAGGAGCCGCCGGGGCTGGTGCCGCCGCACGCCGTTACAAAGTTGATCTGCTTGAGATCCCCGGTCCACACGTCATTACCCACTCCCGGGTTCTGGTCGACGAGGTCCGCGAAAGGAATCGATATGGTCTTCCAACCCGTCCAATCGATCGGTAAGTAGGTCGAAGAACCGTAATAACCTCCCGCGAATACATCGCCGTCATTCTCATACAGCTCATACTTGATCGTGCCGTAGCTGCCGTCACCCTTTACATTGGCCTGCAATCCTGTCATGCCCGACCAATCCTGCGGCTTGTAATTACCCCATCCGCCCAAATACCAGTTGCCGTTAAGGTCAGTACCGTTGAGCCTAAGGTAATTACCGCCGGGACCGCCCGCAACCGTCTCTTCCGCCTGTTCGCCGGTGTCGTGGAAGCTGTACGAACCAGCCGGAATAGCCGGAGGAGTCACGCCTTCAAAATCCTCCCATGCTGCGGCCGAGACATTTGATGCGGCGAAGAGGAACATCGCAAATACGACTAAAGCTGAGAATAACCTCATTATTCGTTCACCTCCTTCCCGTCACAGCCTCCCCATATGTATACTGGACGTATACCAGTATATAATATGTAAGGCATAAGTCAAGAGGAATAATTTGTTATTTTTGGGGTGTATTACGGCTGGACTGTCACCACTTATTGTCGAGGGGCTTGTTTATCCATTCCCTGAAGGTCGACCGCCCCTCTATCGCGCTTTCGATCTTTCCCATCCTCTCGCCGACATAGGGATGGCTCTTGAAATACGAATAAGGCCGGATATCGTTCTTCTTCTCGTTCTTCATCGTCTGCATGAAGGTAAGTACCCCGTGAGGGTCATACCCCGCTTCCCTCGTATAGAGCACGGCGCGCTTGTCCGCCTCGAACTCATCCTCGCGGGAATATGACGCCATAAGGGAAGTTATAGCCAGGTCTGTCGCGCTTGCGGCCTGGCCTCCCCCGGTTACCGCGACGAGTACCATGGCGGCGGTAGCAAGGGAGCTCTGCTGCAGTTTCTTCATATGATGGCGCGCGGCGATATGCCCGATCTCATGGGCTATTACCCCCGCGAGCTCGTCGTCGTTCTTGCAGACATCAATGAGCCCCTTGAAGACATAGACCCATCCTCCCGGGAGCGACACCGCGTTAATATCATCCACGGCCAGGACCTTGAAATGATATATCAGTTCCTTGCGGTCGCAGTATTTTGAAAGCCTGTTCCCTATCAGCTCCACCCTCTCCTGCACGTGCTTGTCGGGGTCGAGTTTATATACGGACTCGACCTTCTTCGCGATCGAATCGCCCATCTCCATCTCCTGCTCCGGGGATACGTAAAGGGCCTCGTCCTTCCCCGTGACCATATTGTAGTCGGCCGGGCAGTCCGCCGCAGCGGATAAAAGGCATATGAGCACCGCAAAATAAGCAATTCTAGCCATGCGGATAAATTATCATATTGAAAAATGGATGTAAAGCACTTATAATATCCCCTGTGAAGAAGCTAATCTGGCTTATGCTCGTGGCCCTGGCGGTATCATGCCTGCAGGGCTGCTCGCGGGGAAAACCCGGGAAAGAGGTCATAGCGACCATAGGCAGCTATTCCCTCTACAGGAGCGACTTCATGTCCGAACTTTCGCTATACCCGGCCGAATACCGCGATAAGGTAACTAAGGAACAGATCCTCGACGGGATAATACAGAAGAAGATACTGCTGCTCGAAGCGCAGCGCCGGGGCCTCGACAGGGACCCGCAGTTCATGAATATGGTCGAACGCTTCTGGGAACAGAGCCTTCTGCGCTCCCTGCTTGACGTAAAATCCGAGGAGGTCCTCTCCTCTATACCCGAGACCGATAAGGACCGCAACCT
>JAQUSA010000006.1:0-8094 GCA_028715315.1 Candidatus Omnitrophota bacterium
AGCTCCTCTCCCGTCACGGTTATAATCCCGCCGGATACCGACCCCTTGGGGACGAAGAACCTGCTCATTCCGAAAATACCTGCGCGGTAAATACATACAGCTCGGTCTTCTTGTCCTTCCATGCGTCCGCAGGCAGGCCGGCCTTATGTTCACATAGGTTCGATAGGAACTCTTCCCTGCTCCAGCCGGTCTCCGTGGCGACCTGCGGAAGGAATACGCCGCTGCGGTATCCGCTTTTCACTATTACCCCGTGCTCTCCCATACGGATCTCCTCCGCGCTTCCGACGCGCCTGGGTTCGGACAACACCGATATTTCTATCTTTATATCCTTCAGTTCCCCTGGGCTCACAGGCGGAAACCTTGGGTCGGCGGTAGAGGACTCGATGGCCATATCCCTGACCGTAAGGTAAAGCGGCTGCCGGCCGATTATATTCCCTATGCATCCCCTCAACTCTCCGTCCTTATGTATGGTGACAAAAGCGCCTTCCTCTTTTGCCAAGGCGGGATCATCCGTCTTTAACTCCGGCGCCTTGCCGCCCTTTACGCAGGATTCTATTGTTTTACGTGCGATACCCAGTAATTCCTTCTTTTGCGCAGAAGTCAGCATCTTGGCCTCCTCAGCTTTATAGATGACGATGCTCCCGTATCCGACGACCCTGCTCTTGTCCCCGGCAGTATCCCCGGAATTCGCGTATTTGAGGACGCAGATCTTTTCGGCGCCCAATTCCCTTCCGGCCATCATCGCCACTATGACCGGCGCCGAGCCGCAGAGCTCGCATTCCCTCTCTCCGATCTTCCCGGCAAACCTTCTCGGGTCATAATTCATGATCTCGGATATAGTCGCCTGGTCCTTAACGACGGCGTCCTCATACTTATAATAATGCGAGAGGTCCGTGCTGGCCACGATAAGCACGCTTTTGCCGGATGCCTTTATGACCTTTACAAGGCCCCTGGTGAGGCCGATGCAGGTGTTATAATCCGGCCTGCCTATGATCACCGGCACTAGCTTGAAATCCTTGAGTGACCTTTGAAGGAACGGTATCTGCACCTCGAGGGAATGTTCATCGTCAAAGGCCTGCGGTTTCGACACGACCGTGACCTTCTCCGCCCTCATAAGCTTCTTCACGAAATCCACGTCTATCGGCACCGTGCCCAACGGGGTCTCATAGCCGTCCTTTTCGAGGACCGTCGCTCCGTCGAATATGAGCCTGTGGCTCGGGGCTATAATCACCACCGTGTCGTATTTCCGTCCCGAGACCGCCTTATATCCGTATGCGGCTACCGGGCCCGAATATTCATATCCGGCGTGTGGGGAGATCAGCGCCACTATCTCGCCGTCTATTTGCCGGGGTCTTGCGTCTTCGAGGTATTTGTCGACTTGCCGGGCGAGGATAACCGCTTCGGCGGGATAGAACGAACCAGCGACTACGGGCTTCTGGACGCTCTCCGCGGACACGTTGGCGGCGAAAAGCACAAGCGCGATGCAGATTGCCGGATACCGGCTTAACGGCTTGGACAAGTGGGGAGGCTTCCTTTTATGAAATGGTGGAGCTGGGGGGGATCGAACCCCCGACCTCTTGAGTGCGATTCAAGCGCTCTCCCAGCTGAGCTACAGCCCCACATTATCGGTCATTCTATTTATGGTATGGTTGACCGATAATGTGGGACGGTCCATTATTTTTTACACTGCGGGACCAGCCCCTTGCTATCGGCAACCATATTAAACAAAGAATGAATTATATCAGACTTTCATCAAACTGTATATGTTCTTCTACGGCCTCTCGACAACGAACAGGGTATAACGGTGGCTGCCTATGAGCCTGGTAGCTTCCGCCGCCGTAAGGCCGCCCACCGCCTCGCCGTTTATGACGACGATCTTATCCCCGGCCCTTAAACCTGCCTCCTGCGCGGGATATACCGGCTTGCACGAATTACAATCCCTCGCGTAGAATCCGTTGACTACCATATAGTCATCCACCGAAAAACCGAAATCCTTATAGTCGTATTTTCTCTTGATCGATTCCCTGTTCATGACGTTGAAGGCGAAGTTGATCCGTTTAACCGCCGGCGGCGCGGGCTGTTCCTCCGCGGGGGCCGGTTCAGGCTCAACATTTTCCGCGGCTTCCTGCCGGCGTTCCGTTTCAAGCTTCGCCTGCTCTGCCGCCTCGGATTTCTTTTTCCTGGCGGATTCCAGGGATACCTTTGCGGGTTTATATCCCGGGCTTATCCATAATGCTTTATTATACTCTTCGATAGCCGCGCCATAATTCTTGCTTTCATAATATTTGTCGCCTATAGCGACACAGGCCTCCTCCGGAAGCAGCTTCTTGACTTCCTTCACATCGGCCTTTTTTATGGACGCCTTCCCGAGAGGGAGCTTTATGTTATAGTAATCGCCGTTCTCGCTTTCAATGTTTCCCTGTATCTTCCTGCCGCTGTTAAGCACGAGGACGTCGCAATAGACCGTCCCTATAGCGGGCGCAGCCGGGGCCTCGGCGGGAGCGGCATCAGGGGCCTCGGGAGCAGTCGCCGGTTTGTCCGGCGAATCGGTTGTCTTCTTGATCCCTCCCCACCAATCGTTCACCTTCGATTTCCAGCCCGGGTCCTTCTTTGCCGCCGGTTTCCTTGATATCTGCTCTTCGGCTTTATCCTCAACCGCCGGACGCTTCGCGATGACGCTGTTCATCTTTGATGCCATCCCGGCCGCGTTCACATATCCGACTATCCCGTCCACCTTTTTCCCTTCCGCGTCCAGGAATAATATCGTCGGATATCCGGAGACGCCGTATTTGGAGACGAGGTCGGAGTATTTATCGCCGTTGACCTTCACGCACACGAACTTCTTCGCGAGGTTGGCCACCTCGGGATCGGCATAGGTATCCCTGTCAAGCTTTTTGCACCATCCGCACCAGTCGGTGTAAAAATCCACCATGACCGGTTTGTTCTTCGCTTTAGCTTCCTTCAGCCCGCTGTTCAGGTTACCTGCCCACGTTATCGCAGCATACGAATAGGACGCCAACAGCGAAATGGCCAGGAATGACGCGATGAACGCAAAGATGCGAAGTCTCTTCATTGCTTTTCTCCCTCATATCCTTCCTTGGTTAGCTCTCCGCCGGGGCCTATCTCAACAGCCTCGTCGATCTTTACCTTAAAAATGACTATCTTGTTCGGGAACGCCGCCTCAAAACTGTTATGCCGCTCGCCCTTCTTCACCCCTTCGACTATGCGCCTTGTCGAAAGGCTGATCTCCTTTTCAAGAAACTCCCTGGAGGCCCTATCGTACTCTTCGCCATGCGAGAGCACCTGGACGGCGCCGTTCACCTGGTATCCCGTGAGGTTCCTCTCGTCGATTATCGATATAGATGCTACCGGGTTATCGGTGAGGTTCCGCAAGGTCCTCCCGATAACATAGTCTACGAGATATATATGCCCGCTATCAGCCTTCAGGAAGAACTTCGGTGCTACGTTCGGCCTTCCGGCCCTGTCGCAGGTCGCCATCGCGACAAAACCCATCTCTCTTATGAGCTCATTTATCTTTTTTGCTATCATCTTCGAGCGCCTTGATGCTCTCCTGCGCGTCCTTGGTTATTTCCTTAGACTCGGAATTATCATACTCAACGGCCTTCTTATATGCTTCTATGGCATCCTGGTTCATCTTGAGCTCTTCGCAAACCAGCCCTTTGTTTATGTAAGCTTTAGCGAAATCCGGCTTCAGCTCAATCACCTTGTTCAGGTCCGGCAGCGCCTTGTCATACTGCCCCTTATAGATGAAGGCCATACCCCTGTTAAAATAGAGGACCGGCGAGCCGGGGTCGGCACCTATCGCCGTATTAAAATCCACGATGGCTTTATTGAATTGCCCCCTGTACTCATAAAGTACGCCCCTGTTCTGGTATGCCTCCGTAAATTTCGGGTCAACTGATATCGCCTCCGAATAATTCGATATGGCCTTATCCAGGTTCCCCTGGGACATATAGGCGATGCCCTTGCTTACAAACGCATACGCATAATTCGGGTTTTGCTTTATCGCCTTATTATAGGATGCGATCGCTTCGTCCCATTTTTTCTGAGTAGCAAGCTGTTTTCCCTGGAAGACCAGCAGCGCCGTCTCTTTCTTTATCCGGCCCTTCTCCACCTCGTCTATTGCCCGCAATTCCAGCTTCGCGTACTGGTATACCGAATAATCCGCCAGCGACTTCTCGAACTCCGCCCTCGCTTCGGCCAGGTTGCCCTGCGAAGCAAGTTCGACTCCCTTAAAATACGCATCTCCCGGTTTTTCTGCGGCCGCGCAAAACGGTCCCGCAGATACCGCGACGGCGGCAAGCAACGATACGATCCATTTCCCTTTCATGGCATCTGCTCCGTTATGAATAGTCCTATCTGGCGTTTTGATTTCCATATCTTCCTTATCGTCTTCTTCCTCTTCATGAACGACTTGACCACATCCGGGTCGAAATGGGTCCCGCTTTCTTCCTTTATTATGCTGATGGCTTCGTCAAAACCGTACGCCCTCTTATACGGCCTTTTTGACGTAAGCGCGTCGAATACGTCGGCAAGCGCGACTATCCTCCCGAACAAAGGGATGTCATCCCCTTTCAGCCCCTGGGGATATCCGGTGCCATCCCATCTCTCGTGGTGCGTAAGGCTTATCATCGTGGCTATCTTAAGCAGGTTGAGGTTGCTTCCCTCGAACACCTCCGCGCCTATCTGCGCGTGTTTCTTTACTATCTCCCTTTCCTCCGGCGTAAGGCCGCCCTTTTTCTTAAGTATCGAATCCGGTATGATGAGCTTTCCTACGTCGTGGAGCGGGCTTGCGTACCTGAGGTAGTCTACATCCTTTTTCGGAAGGCCCATGCCCCGGGCTATCTCCGTGCAATATTCCGCGACCTTCACGATATGCGTGCCGGTCGAGCCGTCCTTAAGCTCGGCTATCAGGGCCAGGCGCATTATCATCTCAGAGTACGAGTGCCTTGCCTCGTTATAATCCTTTTTTAGTTCCTTATACGCCCTGTCGATCTTGGTCCGATATTCGAAGTAGCGGCTCGTTTTCATATGCGCCTCACCTTGTGGATTCGCTTATCCACCTCAGATAACTTTTACTCCCTGAATTGACGGGTATCGCGATTATCTCCGGGCATTCGTACGAGTGCATGCGTTTGACCGATCCTTCAAGCGCGCAGAAAAGACCCTGCTTCGTCTTTGCTATTAGCAGGCATTCCCTGGAATCCTCGATCCTTCCCTTCCATCTGTACACGGACCTGACCGGGCGCACGATGCTCACGCAGGCGGCAAGCTTTTCTTTTACGAGGCCCCGCGCTATCCTAACGGCTTCCCTTTCAGAACCCGTCGTTATGAATACGGCGATATATTTCAACCGGTCCTTACCTGCGGAGATATATCTTGTAATCCTTCTCGCCTTCCAGTATCACATGCCCTTCCCTGGCGAGCCATCCGAGGCTCATCAGGATAACGTCCTTCGGCTTATCTACCCCGCCGCATAACTGCGCCAGAGTCACTTCGCCGTGTTCATCCAGAAAATGCCATATCTCGCCGGCCGTTATTCCGATCTCTGTTATCATCTGCTAACCCCCTTTTGTGGTAAATTAGACTGTTTCTTATTATAGCTTCCGCACCGCGGGCAGGTGGAGATCTGCGAATTCTTGCTGTCTATATAATATTGAGTGCAGATCGAGCATTGCCAGACGCTCCTCTCGGACAGTGAACGGTTCGGCAGGCTCTTCGTCCTGTCGAACATTAACCAGTATACGATAAAGCCGACGGCGGTAAAGGTGATGTACAGGGCTACCGCCCATGAGAGCTCAATCCTTATCATCGGCCTGCCGCCTTCTCAAGCTTAAGCCTGAGTTTTAACGCGCCCCACTGCCTTTCATGCTCATCCCCCGCCCTGTATGGGGCGAACTGCCATCCCTTAAGGTACCTCATCGCCACTATATCCACAGTAGGGTGCCCGGAGGATGAGACTCGCTCTACCGACTCGACTTTCCCTTCATCGGATACCCAGAATTTCAGCCCTATTTCAAACGAGTCCCCAAGACCCTGCAGGTCCACCCCGAGGCTTTCATCCCACCTTAAATATGACGGGAGCTCAGGCTTATATATCACTTCCCTGAAACGCGCCGGGCCTTCGACCTCTGAAGCATAGGTCTTGTAACTTACCATGACCTTGTCGAACGGCTTTTCAGGTATCTTCTTCTCTCCGCCCGCCGGTTCCGGGCCCTTGCCCCTGATCTCCTTCAGAAGGTCTATTTCAGACGCGGGAGCCATCTTGCTGTTGCCTCCCGCTTTATAACCGCCCGACGCCTGCAGGGATACCCCTGCCATGTTCCTTAACCTGGCGCTTTCGGAGGACCTTTCGGCCGCATCGGCGGATATCATCGGCCTATCCTCAAGGATCGAACCGACAAAGGATATCCTCGAATACGCATCCGGCCGCGGTGCCCCTGCGTTCCCGACAAAAACCCTGAAGGTAAATAACATCATGACATGCCAAAGAACGGATATCGCTATAGCGATTATTATGATATAACGCGCTGTCAGTTTGCCTGCGTCGTAGCTATATTGACCTGGCGTATTCCTGATCTCCTGCATATATCCCATACCTCAACGACGCGTTCTAGTGACGTGCCTTTGTCCGCCTTTATCAGGACGGAATCCTTTTTATCCATAGAGGAGAGCCTTTCGGAAAGCTCTGCCGTAGACACCGCATCCTTGCCGAAGTACAGCACCCTCTCCCTCGTCACGGTAATGACTGATGACTTGCCCCTGACTGTCTCGGATGTGACCGCTTTCGGAAGGTCGACCCCTATCCCGGCCTGCGTCTGCACCGAGCTGCTCCAGGTCAACATGAGGAATATCATAAGGAGCAGGACGCAACCGGCCACCGGCGCCACATCGAGATAGCGCCCCTCCATGAGTTTATGACGCGACAGGCCGAACCTCATCTACTCTTCCTTCTTTTCCGAAAGTATGTTGACCAGGTCCGTGGCGCTTATCTCCATGTCCCTTATTATCGCGTTTACTTTATTTACAAAATAATTATACGCCGTAAGGGATGGAATAGCAACTATTAAACCCGCCGCGGTCGCGATAAGGGCCTGCCATATCCCTCCCGCGAGGTCCGAAGGCGTCGACGGCAGCAGCGCGGCGGACCTTTCCTGTATCTTCTGGAATATCTCGACCATACCGAGCACCGTTCCGAGCAAACCGAGGAGCGGGCATATCTGGGCCAATGTCGCCAGTATCCCTATGTTCTTCTCTATCCTCGGGATCTCATGCAGCGCGGCGTCCTGTATGGCTTCCTTGATCTCTCCCTTTTGCCTGTCGTATTTCAGTATTCCCGCCTTAAGCACCCTGGGAAGCGGCCCGGGCGACTTGTCGCACATCTCTATCGCCTCATCGGCGCGGTTCCTTTTAAGCGCGAACGATATCTCTCCGATAAATTTCCTCGTGTTCATCTTTATACCGCGCAGATACATTATCCTCTCGGCGATGACCGCGAAAGCGGCCACGGAGCACAGCAGGATCGGTACCATCATCGGCCCGCCCTTTATCATCCATTCCATGTCATTTCACCTCCAGAATATTCCCGGGAACGTTTGTCTTTATCCAATCGAGCCTTTCCTTGGCATACTTTGCCTCCTCGTACTTTCCCGACGCGAGTTCTTCGTATATCTTTGCCGCGTCTTTCCAACGCTGCCTGCCTTCAAATAAAGTCGCCGCGCGAAGCTGCGCGCGCCCCGACCATCTCTTGACCTCGGGATACAGGTACTTTACCTTGAGGAATTCAGGGATGGCCTGTTCCGCGTCCCCCGACTCCTCGTAGCATTCGCCTATCAAATATTGGGTCTCCGCGTTGAAATTGCTCTGCGTCTCCGTTATGGCTACCTTGTATTTTTCCACCGCGGCGTTATAGAGGCCCCGCTCCTTCAATATATCCCCTATCCTCCTGCTGGCCACCTTCTCGAATTGGGTGCCGGGGTACTTCTCTATTATCGTCTTCAGCTCCTTGGTCGCGTCATCGGCCCTTCCGCTCTCCGCAAGTATATCGCCGATCCTCATCGTGCTCTCGACCGC
>JAQUSA010000006.1:8194-11497 GCA_028715315.1 Candidatus Omnitrophota bacterium
AGCCTGGAATTCGGGAAGTTCCCGATAAGGCTCTGGAACGCCAGCACGGCGCCCTCGAAATTGCCGGCCGCGAGCATCGTCATCCCTATCTGGTACTGGGCGTAGTCGCATATGACGGAATCCCTGTATTCCTTTAGTATCGTATCGTAGGACTCTTTTGCGTTCTCGTAATCCTTCATCTCAAGGTAAATGTCGCCTATGACGGACGCGGAGCTCGCCTTCATGTTCCTGTCCTGGGACTTCTTCATGCATTCCCGGAAACTCGAGATGGCCCGTTCGAGGTCGTGCTTCCTCATCTGGGTCCACCCTATATTGTAGTAGAACTGGTCGGCCAGCTCCGATCCGGGGAATTTCTTTATGGCTTCCTCGTACAGGTCCTTTGCCTCATCGTATTTCCCGAGATTATACAGGCAATCGCCCTTCCACAGGTAGGCGTCATCAAGGAAATATGAGTTCCTGTATTTCAGGATTATCTCGTCATAGCTTACGGCTGCCTGCGGGTAATCCTTCAGGTATGAATAGCACTGGCCTATACCGAATATGACCGAATCGGCGAGGGCGCTGTCCGGGTAATCCTTCCGGAACCCGAGGAACCCGTCAAGCGCCTTTTTTGGGGCCCCCGATTTCAGGTCTGACCACGCCATGCCATAGCGCGCGTAAACCGTCCACGCCGCCTTCGGGTTAAGCTCCAAAGCCCTGGCGTAATCATTAGAAGCATCCGCGTAATTCTTTATCTGGTAATCTACCTCGCCGAGAAGGAAATACGCGTCCGGTATCTTTTTTGAGACGGTGTATTCCTTAAGGAACTTCGCTATCATGGACTTGGCGTCGAGCGGCTTACCTGACATGAACAGCGCGTCCGCTATCTTGTATTTCGCGTCAGCCGCGAGGTTATCGCCCGGATATTTCCTTATGAATTCCTCGAACGAGCTTATGGAGCTGTCGTACTCCTTCAGGTAGAAATAGCACCAGCCCTTTGAAAAGGCCGAATACTTCGCGTGATTGGAGCCGGGATAGGCGCCGATTATGTCGCCGTACCGGTTGAGCGCCTGCTTGTAATCCTTCCCGCTGAAATATGCCTCGGCGGACCAATATGTCGCTTCTTCGTAAAGCCGGTTCGCGGACGATGACGATAAGACGATGTCGAATTCGTTTATCGCCTGGGCATACTTCCCTAACGCTATATAGGAGCGCCCGAGCAGCAGGTGCGCCTCGTCTCGAAGGGCGCTTTGCGGGTAACTGATGAGGAACCTCTCCAATTGTTCCTGCGAGATGTCATAAAACTCGTCCTCGAAAGCTTTTTTTGCCAGGACAAAATCATCGCCCGCCGGATCGGAGAGCCGCGCCTCCGCGGCATGGCTGGAAACAGCCTGGCCGCAGCAGGACGTAACTATAAGCAATATAAGGAAATAGATGAAATGTCTTCTTATCATGGCAGCCCTAATATATCATGAAGATGATTTTTCTTCAACCGGGAATTTGCCGCAATACCTTTTTCAGGTATACGCCCGTATAAGACCTCTTATCTTTGGCTATCTCCTCCGGAGTGCCAGAGGCCACAAGCTCTCCGCCGCCATCCCCGCCTTCCGGACCAAGGTCTATTATGTAATCCGCCGTCTTTACTACGTCGAGATTATGCTCTATCACGAGGACGGTATTGCCCTGGTCGACCAGCGCGTGCAGGACCTTAAGCAGCTTGTCCACATCCGCAAAATGCAATCCGGTCGTGGGCTCGTCGAGTATATAGAGCGTCCTGCCCGTTGAGCGTTTGGACAGCTCCGTGGCGAGCTTTACCCTCTGGGCTTCACCTCCAGAAAGCGTCGTCGCCGATTGCCCCAGCTCTACGTATCCGAGGCCTACATCGTTCAACACTCTAAGCTTCTCCCTTATGCGGGGCATATTCTCGAACAACACCAGCGCATCCTCTACGGTCATCGACAGCACATCGCTGATCGAATTGCCCTTATACTTGACTTCGAGCGTCTGTTCGCTGAACCTGGCGCCCTTACAGACCTCGCAGGTAACGTACACATCGGGGAGGAAATGCATCTCAACCCTGATCACCCCGTCACCCTGGCAGGCTTCGCACCTTCCTCCTTTTACGTTGAAGCTGAACCTTCCCGGCTTGAACCCCCTGAGCTTGGATTCCTGGAGCCGGCTGAAGAGCTCCCTTATCGGAGTGAACATGCCTGTATAAGTGGCGGGATTTGAACGCGGCGTCCTGCCTATGGGCGACTGGTCTATCACGATCACCTTGTCGATATTCTCGGTGCCTGATATCGAGCGGAATTTCCCTGGCTTCTCCTTCGCCTTGTAGAATTTCTGCGCGAGGGCCCTGTAAAGGATCTCGTCCACAAGGGTTGATTTTCCCGAACCCGAGACTCCCGTGACGCACGCGAACACACCGAGAGGTATCTTAACGTCTATATCCTTCAGGTTATGCTCTTTTGCTCCCCTTATCTCCAGGCTCTTCCTGCCCTTGAGCGCCCTCCTTACGGCGGAAGCCTCGATCCTTACCTCTCCCCTCAGGTACTTTGCCGTAAGCGAATCCGGGGACTTCAGGAATTCCCCTGTCTCTCCCGCGCATACTATCCTGCCGCCGTGTTTTCCCGCGCCGGGGCCGAGGTCGACGATATAATCCGCGCTCCTAATAGTGGCCTCGTCATGCTCGACGACTATCAGCGTATTGCCTATGTCGCGGAGCCTTTTCAGGCTATCGAGCAATTTATCATTATCCCTCTGGTGCAATCCTATGGAAGGTTCGTCGAGGACATAAACGACCCCGACCAGCCCTGAACCTATCTGCGTCGCGAGCCTTATGCGCTGCGATTCTCCGCCCGAAAGCGTCGCGCTCGCCCTGTCGAGGGTAAGGTAATCGAGCCCGACATCGGCCATGAATTTCAGCCGCGCCAGTATCTCCTTCAATGATTGCCTCGCGATGGCCGCGTCTTTCCCGCCCAGACCGAGGCTGCCGAAGTAATCAAGCGCCTGCTTTACGGAAAGCGACGTCACTTTGTCGATCGACCTGCCTCCTATCGTGAACGAAAGCGACTCGGGCTTAAGCCTTGCGCCTCCGCATTTAGGGCAAGGCAGGACCGACATATATTTATTTATCTCTTCCTTGAGGTACTCGGATTCGGTCTCCCTGAACAGCCTCTCGAGCTGGTTTATGACCCCCTCGTACCTGCGGCCCCAGACCTGCAGGTCGGAACCGTACATGATCATCTTTTGCGTCTCCCTGCCGAGCTTGCTGAACGGGGTCTCCACATCAAAATGATAATGGCCCGCGACTTCCTTCAACAT
>JAQUSA010000006.1:11597-17467 GCA_028715315.1 Candidatus Omnitrophota bacterium
CGAGGACTTGCCCGAGCCGGAGAGGCCCGTAAACACTATGAATTTATCGCGAGGCAGCTTCAGGTCGATGTCCTTAAGGTTATGGACCCTTGCGCCTCGTATATTTATGTATTTTATGTTATCCATGATTTAGGGGAGACCCGGAAAGCAAGGCGGAGCAGTTTCGCTGCTCCGCCGGTGCATAAACATGTTAAATAATAATGGTGATGCTTACTTGCCGCCTCTCTTCATCTTCGCCTTCGACACGTCGCCCTGCTTGTCGATGAAGTAAAGGTAGCCTTTCTCTCTCTTGACGCCGAGTTTGGTGACCTTCTTGGGCTTGCCGCCTTTGCTTCCGCCCCTCGCCATCTTCGCCATCGAGATGTCACCCTGTTTGTCGAGATAGTACAGATAACCCTTCTCTCTCTTGATACCGGCTTTAGCTACTTTCTGAGCCAATTGTATTCACCTCCCTTCTTCTATCTCATGTACCTATTTTGGCCTTCCCCATTATCCCGTCCAATGTTGCGATAGCCGAAAGGACCGCCATATAGCTGGTCTTGGGATTTCCAGGGGACGGTACATTTTCCGTCCGAGCGGTAAGTTTTCCGAAATCTCCTTCCGCTTCGACCTCATGCACATTCCTCTTTGCGCCGGGGGAAGCTATTATCCTTACCTTAGTGTCCACCGGCCCTATGCCGCATATGCTCAACGTCGCGGCAACGTTTATATTTGCGGGAAAACCCTCCATCGCCTCCATCGCGTCGCCTTCGAAGAGGACTTTGTCTTTCCTGATCTGACCTAGGTCTATCTTATTCTTGACGATATACGGCGCGCCACTGAATCCCTCGGGCGGCTTGGTGGTCGTCAGCGTGACCTTCCTGACCTTAGAGCGCTTCGCTCCCTTAAGGCCGTCGAGCCCGCATATAGCCCCGCTCGGGAGATAGATCCTCGCCTTGCTCTTTTCCGCGAGCGCGAAAATATCCTTATATCCCTTCAGAAGGCCTCCCGTGCTCATTATCATTACGTCCTTTCCGGAACGGACCGCCTTCCTCGCGATATCCCCGGAGACGCCCGCAGAGGCCGCCTCGATCACCAGCCCGGACGCTTTTATGAGCTTATCCGTATCCGTTATCCGCGGCCTTGACCTCAGCGATCCCGCGAGTTTTAACGCGCTTTGGAGGTCCTTATCAGAAAGAGCGACCAGCTCCGCTTTGCCCTTGAGGTTCCTGTCGATATGCCCGGCGATCTTTGAACCTATCGTTCCGCATCCGATTATCCCTATCCGGATCATGACGGCCTCAGTACCCGACTGTCGCTGACATCGGCTTTTCGCCCGATACCGCCAGCATCCTGTCGAGGACCTTCTTCGCCTTGCTGCATATGTCGTCGGGCACCTCTATCTTGTATACCATATTTTCAAGCGAATGCGCAAGCCATCCAAGCGTTGTAAGCTTCATGCTCGGGCAGATCAAATGGGGCGTCGCGAGAAAAAACTCCTTATCGGGGTTCTCCCTCTTCAGTTTATAAAGCATGCCCGACTCGGTCCCTATGATGAACCTCTTTGATCTGGACTGTTTAATATACTTGAACATGCCGCCCGTAGAGCATATATGGTCGGCAAGCGCGAGCACTTCGGGCTCACACTCGGGATGCGCGATAAACTCCACATCAGGGTACGTCTTCCTTACCTCGAGGATATCTTCCTCCTGCACCCTTATATGGGTCGGGCAGAAGCCCTTCCATAATATTATCTGCTTATCGGGCACCTGGGTTTGGACGTACCTTCCGAGGTTCCTGTCCGGAACGAAGATCACCTTCTTATGTCCGCTGAGGGACCTGACTATCTCTACCGCGTTTGAGGAGGTGCAGCATATATCGCTTTCGGCCTTGACCTTTGCCGAGGAATTGACATAACATACCACCGCCGCGTCGGGGTATTCCGCTTTCATCGTGCGCAACTTCTCCGCGGTGATCATATCAGCCATGGGACATCCCGCCTCAACGACCGGGAGCAGGACAGTCTTGTCCGGGTTCAATATGGCCGCCGTCTCCGCCATGAACGTGACGCCGCAAAAGATTATTACCTTCGCATCCGTACGCACCGCGGCCTGGCTCAGCGCGAGGGAATCGCCGGTTATGTCCGCGAGCTCCTGCACCTCGTCGCGCTGGTAATTATGCGCGATGATCACGGCGTTCCTGTCCTTCTTAAGCCTCAGTATCTTCTTCTTAAGCAGTTCGTTATAGCTGGCGTCTGTGTTTTCCGGCTGTTTAACCACGGCCGCTCTTTTTCATCCTGTTCTTTCCGTCGACGAAGACGACCCTCGGCTTCATCTTCTTAGCCTCAGCCGTATCCACGAGGCAGTAAGATATGATTATAACTATGTCGCCCCTATGAGCCCATCTCGCTGCGGCGCCGTTCATGCAGATCGTGCCGCTTCCGGGCCTTCCCGCTATGGCATATGTCTCCACGCGTGAACCGTTATTCAGGTTAACTATTTGGACGCGTTCTCCGGGCAATATATCGGCAGACCCCAGGAGTTTTCCGTCTATGGTGATCGAGCCGGTATATTTCAGGTTGGCCTCGGTAACGGTCGCGCCGTGTATCTTGGACTTAAGCATTGTCCTGAGCATCTATCTCCTCACTATGATGTTGTCTATCAGGCGGGTCTTCCCGACCCATGCGGCCACCGCTATAAGCGCTTCGCCTTTTATGTTCTTCATATCCTTCAGTTCTTTCGTATCCACAACGGATACGTAATCTATCTTGGCGGCGATCGGCCTGATCTTACTGCGTATGCCGGATATTATTCCCGCAGCGTCCCCATTGCCTGATTTTATCAGAACTCCCGCCTCTTGTAAAGCGCGATATATCGTCGGGGCGGCGCTCCTCTCGTCGGCAGACAGGTATCTATTGCGGGATGACATGGCAAGGCCGTCCTTTTCCCTGACGGTAGGCATAATGACGATATCCGTATCCATATCCAGGTCCCCGGACATCCGCTTCAGGACTATCGCCTGTTGCGCATCCTTCTGCCCCAGGTACATCCTGTCCGGCCTTATAATATTAAGCAGCTTCGCCACGACGGTCGTTACGCCCTCAAAATGCGACGGGCGCGATCTCCCGCAAAGGTTCTCCGTAAGGCCGCGCACCCGCACATACGTCGAGTATCCGGCGGGATACATCGACTTTGCGTCAGGGTAAAATATATACGATACGCCCGCTTTCCTGCATAACGAGGCATCCCTCTTCATGTCGCGGGGATATCTCAGGTAGTCCTCCTTCGGCCCGAACTGCGCAGGGTTGACGAATATGCTCACTACCGAAATATCGGTTTCCTTGCGCGCCCTCCTTACAAGCGAAAGGTGCCCCTCGTGGAGACAGCCCATCGTCGGCACGAAACCGACCGTGCGGCCCTTCCTGCGGTGCGCGGACAATTCCCTCTTCATCAGCCCTATCGAACGTAGGATCCTCATCTTTTTTCCGCCGTGGCAAGCCCTTTCATTATCTCTAATGCCGTCTTCTTTAATATGGGATGCAACGCCCCGGGCGCGATCTCGGCAAGGGGTTCTATCATGAAAAGGCGCTTGTGCAGAAGCAGGTGCGGGACCGTAAGCTCGGAGTCGTCGATGACCATATCGCCATACAGGAGGATATCCAGGTCTATCTCCCTGGGCGCCCACCTTACATCCGAGGGAGTCCTGCCGGCCTTCAGCTCTATTTGTTTGAGGTGTTTCAGGAGGTCATGAGGGCCGAGCGAAGTCCTTATCTCGGCCGCGCCG
Source organism: Candidatus Omnitrophota bacterium (assembly GCA_028715315.1). Classification (GTDB taxonomy): domain Bacteria; phylum Omnitrophota; class Gorgyraeia; order Pluralincolimonadales; family Pluralincolimonadaceae; genus UBA6215. The sequence continues at coordinate 15,360 of JAQUSA010000006.1, forward strand.
TCCAGATACTTACCCTGGCCGGGGGGACCGCCGACAGGTTCCGTCTCATATAGCGACGACACCTTCACGACTTCAACAACGCCGGCAGATCTCAGCAATTCAACTGCCTTAAGGATATTACCGCGCCTGTCGCCCAGGTTCGAGCCAAGCGCAATAAATGCGTTTATAGGGATTTCTTTATTCTCCGGATGGCTTCCTTTATCCTGTCCTTTTCAACGGTAACCGCCATGCGAATATATCCTTCCCCGTTCTTTCCTAGGCCCACACCAGGGGTCGCGACAATATCCGCCTTCTCCAGAAGGGCCTTTGCCATTCCGGATGAATCATAGCCGCGAAGCGTCCTTGCCCAGATATAGAACGTCGCCTTCGGCTTCGACACCTTCCAGCCGAGCGAATTGAGCCCGTCAACGAGCGCGTTCCTGCGTTCCCGGTAAACTGAGTTGGCCTTCCTGACGGCGTCCTGGGGACCCTCCAGCGCCGCGATACCGGCTATCTGTATCGCCTGGAATATGCCCGAATCCATGTTCGACTTGACCTTCGCGAGCCCTTCGATCGCCTTCCTGTTCCCGCATGCCCAGCCTACCCTCCAGCCGGTCATGTTATAGGTCTTTGAAAGCGAATGGAACTCTACCGATGAATCCTTCGCGCCCTCGATCTCGAGTATGCTCATGGGCTTGTATCCGTCGTAGCATACCTCTGAATATGCCGCGTCGCTGCATATCAGCAGGTTATTCCTATTGGCGAAATCAAGGACCTTCCCGTAGAACTCGCCGTCCGCGACAGCCCCGGTCGGGTTATTCGGGTAATTGACGAATATCGTCTTCGCCCTGCCTAATACTGTCCTCTCTATCTTCGATAGGTCGGGCAGGAAGTCATTCTCCTGCAGTAAAGGCATTATATACGGGATGCCTCCCGCAAACGTTGTGCCTATCTTATATGGCGGATAGCACGGGTCCGGCACGAGCACGTAATCGCCCGGATTTACGAAAGCCAGCGGGAAATGCGCGATGCCTTCCTTCGACCCTATCAGGGGCAGGATCTCCGTTTCAGGGTCAAGCGTGACCCTGAAACGCTTCTTGTACCACTTCGCAATAGCCTGCCTGAACTGCGGCATGCCCGCGTCAAGCGCATAGTGATGGTTCGAAGGGTCCCTGGCTGCCTTATCCAGCGCGTCTACTATATGCTTCGGCGTCGGAAGGTCGGGATCGCCGATGCCCAGGTCGATGATATCACGGCCATCCGCCCTGGCCTTCCTCTTCGCCTTATCTATCTCGGCAAAAAGGTATGGAGGAAGGCTCTTCAGCCTTTCCGAGAATTCAAAGTCTGTCATTTCACGGCTCCAAGCACATCCTGCATGTCGTATATTTTCGGTTTCTTTCCCGCGACGAACTTTGCCGCGGCTATCGCCCCCTTGGCGAATATATCCCTTGTCTTTGCGCTGTGCGAGAGTTCGACAACGTCATAGGGGCCCTCAAAGGTGACCTTATGGTCGCCGACTATCTCGCCTTCGCGTATGGATTTAATGTCTTCAACCTCCCTCATCGAGGATTCCTTGATTATCTGCGCTAGCTTCTTCGCGGTCCCCGACGGGGAGTCCTTCTTGTGTATATGGTGCGCCTCTACCATCCTGACGGTATAGTCCCCGGACAGTTTTTCCGCCGCGTCCTTAACGAGCCTGAAGAGCAGGTTCACCCCGATCGACATGTTAGGTGAAAGGACGACCGGTATCTTCGCGGACGCTTCCTTTATCCTGTCCATCTGCGGCTCGGAAAAACCCGTGGTGCCTATAACGATCGCCTTCTTATGCCTTACCGCGGCGTCAAGGTGCTCCATGGTGGCTTCAGGGACGGTGAAATCTATGATGACATCAGTCTGCGCTACGTCATCGCAATTATCCGATACCTCCCCGCCTCCTAGCTTCGAGCCCACCGACGGGTGTCCCTTGGCTTCCAGCCCGAGAGCCACCCTGACATCCTTGTCCTTCTCGGCGATGTTAAGTATGCGCGTGCCCATCTTACCCGCGCATCCGCATATAGCTATTTTTACCATTTTTCAGGACCTTTTTTAGAGCCCATACTTCTTGACCGCCTCTGCCAGCTTTGCCAGGT
>JAQUSA010000098.1 GCA_028715315.1 Candidatus Omnitrophota bacterium
TTACGCCGTCCGACTCCCTGACTATCGTAGAGCCGACCACGTTGCATATCGATACGGCCTTCACGCCCTTCTTCTTCGCTTCCCTAAGCGCGGCAAGGGTATCCGCCGTCTCGCCTGACTGGCTGACTGCTATAAAAAGCGTCCTGCGCGAATAGACCGGATCGCGGTACCGTAATTCGCTGGAGACGTCCACCTCTACCGGTATCTTCGCGAACTTTTCTATAAGGTATTCACCGACAAGCCCGGCATGGTACGCGGTACCGCAGGCCGAGATCATTATATTGTCGATATTCTTCAGCTCCGGCAGCTTAAGGTTGATGCCGTCGAACTTTATCTTTCCCTTTACCACGTCCGCCCTGGAGGACAGGATCTTATGGATGACGCGAGGCTGTTCGTATATTTCCTTAAGCATGAAATGGGCATAACCGCCCTTCTCCGCCTGGGAGATGTCCCATTCTATGTTGGTCGCCTTCTTGCGGACATTCCTGCCGTCAAGGTCGGTTATCGATACGCCGTCTTTCGTCAGCGCGATGACTTCCTTATCATCGACAAAGATCACCTTGTGCGTCCTGTCCATTACGGCAGGGCAGTCCGAGGCCAGGAAATTCTCGCCTTTTCCCAGGCCGACTATAAGCGGGCTTCCGTTCCGGGCGCCGACGAGCTTCCCGGGCTCGTCCTTATGTATGACCGCGATCGCGTATGAACCCTGGGCTTCCTTCAGCGCTTTCCTCACGGCATCCTCGAGGTTGCCCTCGTAATATTCCTCGATCAGGTGCGGCAGGACTTCCGTGTCGGTATCGGAGCAGAATTTATGGCCCTTCTTCTGCAGCCTTGACTTAAGCTCCTCGCAGTTCTCTATTATCCCGTTATGGACAAGCGCTATATCTTTTTTACAGTCGTAATGCGGATGCGCATTAATGAAATTCGGGACGCCGTGGGTAGCCCACCTTGTGTGGGCTATGCCGGTGGTGCCGGAGAGCGGGTCCTTCTTCAAGCTGCCGTACAGCTCTTTTATCTTCCCGGGCATCTTAAGCGACTTGATCCTGCCGCGGTCGAGCACGGCTATGCCGGCCGAATCGTAGCCCCTGTATTCAAGCCTCGCCAAACCCCTTATCAGTATCGGAGCCGCTTCTTCGCTGCCTATATATCCGGTTATGCCGCACATCTTTTATGGATTATCTTCCCTTCTGCCATTGTGAGCCAAACATCGAATTTGGGATCGAACAGCACGATATCGGCGTCATATCCCTGCCGTATCTCGCCCTTATTCTCCAACCCAAGGAGCCTCGCGGGATTACCCGAAGCGAGGTTAACGGCTTCCGGCAAAGACAGCTCGCTGAACTTCACGGCGTTCTTTACCGCATTTATCATCGTGAGGCCGCTCCCGGCAATGGTGCCGTCCTTCAGCCTGTACACTCCGCCGTCCCATTTCGCCTCAAACGACGCGTCGTTCCTGAGCGAATCCGTTATGAGGATCACTTTATCCGCGCCCTTGCATTTAAGCAGCATCTCGAATGCCGTCGGGCTGACATGTTCCCCGTCGAGGATGACCGTCGCGCTTATCCTCCGGTCTTTAAGGACCGCGTCGATCACCCCTGGCCGCCTGTGATGGAACCCTTCCATAGCGTTGAACACGTGCGTCGCGCAGCCGGCGCCCAGGTCCGCCGCGTTCTCGGCTTCCGCGAATGTCGCCTTCGTGTGGCCTATAGAAACTATTATGCCTTTAGACTTCAAAATCTTTACCGCCTCAAGGGCGCCGCCGAGTTCAGGGGCGACCGTCATAAGCTTGAGATATCCGCTCGACCTCTCGATAAAAGCCTTGATCTCAGCGTTTTCGGGCTTCCTCATGGACCTTTTATCCTGGGCCCCCGGCTTTGTTTTGCTCAGGTACGGGCCCTCCAGGTTTATCCCTAGGATCCGCGCGCCGCCGTCCTGCGCCTTGATATCGCTGACGATCGAATCGATCTTTTTCAGCGTGGCCTTCGGCGCCGAGCACGGGATGGCCGCCAGGAAACCCGTCGTACCGAACATCGCCTCGTGGAACGCCGCCCTCTTCGGGTCGCCGTATAACTGAAGGTCTATGAAACCGGGCGCAGCGAAACAACCGTCGGCGTCGATAAGCCTGGATGACAGGAAGCCGGATGCGGGCTTCCTGCCTATCTTAGCTATCCTGCCGTCCTTTATCAGGATCGACCCGTCCTTGATGACGCCGTCCGGGGTCACTATGTTCGCGTTGAATATCAGGAAATTCATCGGCCCGTGTATTTAACGAAGGAAAGGTCGTCTATAAAGACGGTTCCCTTATTAAGCCCGCGGCCGTTCCTGAATAAGAAGACTATGTCCAGCACCCTGCTCCAGTCGTCAATGTTGGAAAATTTCGTGAGCGGGATCTCTATCTTCTGCCATTTGCCGGCTGCGAGGCTGTCTAAATAAGGCGCTATATCTACCGATGATATCTTATCCACGGCCATGATATATGAGCCGTCAGAGTCGGCATCCTGATGTATCTCTATAGCGAAGAGCACGCCTCCGGCAGGATCCCTGTACCAGAACGACAGGAAGTCATAACCCCTGAGGTCGCTGAATGCCATAAGCTCGATGGCCTGGCCCGCGACGTCCGTCTTTCTTCCCGCAAGCAAGGTCGACCAGTAATACGAAAAACCCTTCCCCTTGCTGACGTCGAAATCCAGCCTGAGCGACGCCCCGGTTTCGCCGTGCCGCTCCGCGGGATCTTCCGTGAATGTCGGGATGCATTTGACGCCGGCCTCTTCGTAGCCCTGGGTCTTCCCGCCCAGCAGGTTGAACATCTGCCTGCCGTTAAAATCATCTATGATGAAAGATTTTTCCGCATCCGCAGCTTGTGCCGCAGCTTGTGCCGCAGCTTGTGCCGCAGCACATTCCGCGAAGCATGCAAAAAAAGCCGCCGTCAAAACCGCCGCCTTGAACATGGGACACCTACTTCTTCGACGAGAACATAATATCGTCTACGTAAAGGACGCCTTCCCTGTAGTCGCAGGTCATGTCGTCGAAGGTCAGGACGATCTCTTTCATCTTAGTCCAGTCGGTGATCGAACCGAGATCCTTCAGGCTCTGCATTGGCACCGTCATCTTCTGCCATTCCGCGGTTATGCCGTTTATCACGAAGACGACGCGTTCGCCCTTATTATTCTTCATCTCGAGCTTGAATTTCGTGGTAAATCCCTTGCTCTCGTCACCCCTGATAACCATGCTCATCTCGTCATAGGACGTCAGGTCAATGTCGTTCAATTTAATGTACACGCCGTTAAAGGCCGGCCCGCTTGCCGCCACGTCATAGGATATCTTCATCACGCGGCTCTCTTCGGTGGGTTTTCCGAGCACGCCGTACAGCTTCATCATCTCTATCGTGCACCCCTGCGACGTATCAAGCGGGTTTGAATTCCACGCCCCTATGTCGGTCCCGAGGTCGCTGCGGCCGTTCTTTTCAAAACTCGCTATTACCAGGTCGCTTGCATAGGCAGGCTGGCAGGCGATCTGCAGCGTTCCTAAAAAAACAAATAACAGGCATATGGACATCATCCTGTTTTTCATGGTCATGCTCCTTATTTTTAAATATGGCGTCCCCACGGGGATTTGAACCCCGGTCGCAAGCTTGAAAAGCTCGTGTCCTGACCAGGCTAGACGATGGGGACGCGTAAACTAATCTGAACAATTATACCCGATTGCGGCCGTTTTGTCCATGCCGCCGGGGCGGGTTATTTAGCGTCCTCCTCGCCCTCTTCCTCTTCGATGACCGAAGCTACCGAGGCGACCTTGTCTTTATCGTCCAGCTTTATTATCCTTACGCCTTGCGCGGCGCGGCCGGTCGAACGTATGTCCTTTACGGGGCAGCGGACTATGACCCCTTTCCCCGTTATCAGCATTATCTCATCGTTGTCCGAGACGGTTTTCAGGGCGACCGCCTCGCCGTTCTTAGGCGTGACCTTTATGTTGATTATACCTTTGCCGCCCCTGCTTTGCGTCCTGTACTCCTTGAACTTGGTCCTCTTGCCGAATCCGAGCGACGTTATCGTCAATACGGTGGTCTCGGGATCCGCGACGGACATCGCTATCAACTCGTCCTTCTTGTTGAGCGTTATGCCCTTGACCCCCTTGGCTGAACGGCCCATGTCCCTGACCTGGGTTTCGGCGAACCTGATGGCCTTTCCGTCCCTCGTGGCAAGCAGGATCTCCCTCTTCCCGTCGGTCATCTCGACCCCTATCAGCTCATCCCCCTTCTCGAGCGTTATGCCGATTATGCCGCCTTTGCGCGGATGGCTGAACGCTTCGAGCGACGTCTTCTTTATTACTCCCAGCTTCGTAGCCATTATCAGGAAATGCTCGGCCTTGAACTCCTTGACCGGGACGAACGCGCTTATCCTCTCGCCCTGCTGCATCTCGAGCAGGTTTATCATCGCCTTGCCCCTGGCCTGGCGGCCCGCCTGCGGGATATCGTAGACCTTCAGCCACAGCACGCGGCCCTGGTTCGAAAAGAACAATATGTATTCGTGCGTCGTCGCGATAAATAGGTGCTCGACGAAGTCTTCGTCCTTGACGTCCGCTCCGGTGACTCCCCTGCCCCCTCTGCGCTG
>JAQUSA010000099.1 GCA_028715315.1 Candidatus Omnitrophota bacterium
CTCGCAGGTTCCGGCGCCGTAACCCGTCTTGAGTATCCTGATCCCGCCGGGGCATCCGCGGCGGTCGCCGCGGCCATCGGAAAATGTCTTAAGTATAGCGGCTCCCGTGGGCGTGACAAGCTCAAAGGGGAGATCCTCGATCCTGATATCGAACCCCTGTAAAAGATAGGCGGTCGCGGGCGCCGGATTCGGGAAGACCGCGCCGTGTACGGATACCGTGCCCGTCCCCGAGACGACGCTTGAAGTGATGACCCTCTCGATCCCGAGGGCCTCCATTCCGATGCATGAGCCGACTATATCCACTACGGAATCTATATCCCCCACCTCATGGAAATGCACCTTATCCGCAGCGATGCCGTGGGCTTTTGCTTCGGCCGCGGCCAGGTTCGCGAAGACCGACAGCGACATCTCCTTTACCTTGCTCGAAAGCGATGATCTCCTTATGGCCCCGGAGATCCCCTTGAAGGTCTTAGCCTGCGTATGCCCATGGCAGCGATGCCTGTCATATATAACGTCGAATTTGACCCCGGTTATGCCCGCCCTTCTTACGCGGCGGGCCCTTATGCCGTACTTTCCGATCCTGATCCCGCGCAATCCGGATATGAGCTCCTTCTTGTCCAGCCCGCAGCCTATAAGCGCGCCGATGAACATGTCGCCGCTTATGCCGCTCGCGCAATCGAGATATAATATCTTCATGTATTTATAAGCCCCGCGAAATACCCTGCGCCGAAACCGTTGTCGATATTCATCACGCAGACACCGGGAGCGCAGGAATTGAGCATCGAAAGCAGCGCGGACAATCCCCCGAAGGACGCGCCGTATCCGACGGACGTCGGGACCGCGATGACCGGGCACGCGGCCAGGCCGCCTATTATCGAGGCGAGCGCGCCCTCCATGCCCGCGACGACTATTATGACCTTGGACCTCTTTATCAACGGGATGTTCCCGACTACCCTGTGTATCCCGGCGACGCCGACATCGTAGAGCTTCACGGTCCTGTTGCCCAGGAGCTCGAGCGTTTGCGCGGCCTCTTCTGCCACGGGTATGTCGGAGGTCCCGGCGGTAATTATCGTGACGGCGTCCCTCTTTACGCGGGGTTTCTTCTTCTGGAGGTATATCATGCCGGCGGTCTCATTGAACCTGAGGCCGCTTATTTGCCGCGACAGGAAACGGAACAGCTCCGGGCTAGCCTTGGTGACAAGCAGGGTATTGCCGCTTTCCGCGATCTTCCTGGAGATCTGCGCGATGTGGGAGTCCGTCTTGCCGGGTGCGAATACGACTTCGGGAAAACCTTTGCGGACCTGACGGTGAAAATCTATTTTGGCGAACCCGATATCATGGAAAGGAAAATGCTCTAATTTTTTCAGGGCCGCGCGCTGCGATATCTTTCCCTTTTTCAGGTGGGTGAGGACTTTCCTAAGCGAATTTTTAGAATAATCCATGATGCCTATCTTTTTGTGATAATAACGGCTATCAAGAGCGCGATCAATATGAAGGCCAGGATATAGAAATCGTTGAAATAAACGAAGTCCCTTATCCTGTCGAATAACGAGTACTTTTGCCTGACGCCGGGTTCCGGGGGCGGGGTCAAGTGGTATATCGGGACGGACTGATGCTTCAGCATCCTAAGCCTGCTCCTTAGGGCTTCCAACTGCCCCTTCCTGAACCTGAGGAATTTACCGCCGATATTGTACGCGGGGATCTTCCCTTCCGCGACGAAGGCCTTTATGTCCTCTTCGTCCAATTCAAGGAGAGCGGCGGCCTCCTCGAGGCTTATGAGCCTTTCGGATTCCTTCCTGTCGTTCCGGGGGCTACTTAACTCGCTCCGATGCAATCCATTCATCTATTTTCGCTTTGTCAAAATGCAGTTTATCGCCTTCCCTGATAGACGGCAGCTTGCCGCTCGAGGCCCATTCCCTGACAACCGACGCGTCGACCTCAAGATACCTCGAGACCTCATCGAGGCCGATCAGCTCGGCGCCCGGCTGGGACGCGCTCTTTACCCCGGACGTCATCTGGCAGTTACCGTTCAATACCGAACCCTTGCCGATCTCGAGCAGCGGCGTGCGTATGTTGCCGTCAACGCGCGCAGGCGAGACCAGTTTGAGGGATTTTTTGGCAACGACCTCCCCGGTGACCCTTCCGGCAATCGTTATTTCGTCCCCGATGATGTTCGCGCTGACGAAGGCTTTTTCTCCGATCAACAGAGTCCCCCTCGTGTCGAGGGTCCCCTCGAACCTGCCGTTAATCTGCAGGTTAACGGGGTCCTTGAATGACATCGTGCCCTGCATGCTGGCGTCTACGTCCAAGACCTTCTCTTCGACCTTCTTGCTTTTACCGAGCATCGCCAAGCACCCCCTTTCCGTTTCCGGATACCGGATCAGATGTCCGACATGATCTTCCAATCGACCTTCGACACGCCCTTGAGCTGGCGTATCCTTGATGTTATATCATTATCGTTTTCGTTGCTGAGCAGCTTGCAATTTATGCGCAGCAGCATCTCGTCGGAGCAGGAAGACTTCCTGACGTCGAAATCCTTTATCTCGACATCGTATTCCGAAAGTACGGAACGGATCATCTCGAGCTGCGAGGCATCCGGGCCGCATACGATCTCAAGGGACCTATACCAGTCCTTCCTTATTAACAGCTTCTCTAACCTGTTAAGGAAGAAGAGCGCCGATAGGACTATGACGGTCGTCGCGGCCGCGGGGACGAATACCCCGGCTCCTACGGCAAGGCCTATGCCCGCGACGGTCCACAGGCTGGCGGCCGTCGTGAGGCCCCTGACCGAGGCCTTGAACCTTATTATCGTGCCGGCCCCGAGAAAACCTATCCCGCTTACGACCTGCGCCGCGATGCGGCCGGGGTCCGGGTTAGCTACCCCCTTGTAAATTTCGAAGATATGCATGGAGGTCAGCATTATAAGCGTGGAGCCTACGCCGACAAGTATGTGCGTCCTGAAACCGGCAAGCCTTCCGTGTATCTCGCGCTCATAGCCGATAAGGCCGCTGAGCAACGCCGCGATGCACAACCTTAGGATCATTTCATAATCGGTGAGCGCCATATTCTTCTCCTGTTTATATTTCCAGGCCGGGTTCGGCCGTAAGCCCCAGGCCGGGTTTCGCCGGGCATTTCTTATGCAGCAGGTAACCGGCGGAAGCGATCATCGCCCCGTTATCAAGCGAAAGCCTCATCTCGGGAAAAACCACATCTATGCCGTTCTCGGCGCCGGCTGCGGACAGGCGCGACCTCAGCAGCCCGTTCGCGCTGACCCCGCCGCCTACTATCAGCGTGTTTATGCATTTAGACCGGCATGCATATACGGACTTTTCGACTATCGAACCGACCGCTACCTTCTGGAAGGACGCCGCGATATCGGCCGCGGCTTTTGCGCCGATGCTCTTGCCCTTCGTATGATATAATACCGCAGTTTTGAGCCCGCTAAAACTAAAATCGTAGGAGCCGTCGCCAAGGAACGGGGGCTTCAGCCTTACCGCGTCCGGGTCGCCGTTTTGCGCGGCCTTCTCTATAGCTGGGCCGCCCGGGTAACCGAGGCCTATGACCTTCGCGACCTTATCGAACGCTTCGCCGACCGCATCGTCCCTTGTCTGGCCGAGAAGTTTGAACTTCCCTATGCCGCTGCACAATACGAGGCTCGTATGGCCTCCCGATACCACAAGCCCGATGAAAGGGAACTTGATATCCGGGCGCCCTATCAGCCCGGAATATAAATGCGCCCACAGATGGTTCACCCCTATCAACGGCACTCCGATGGAATAGCTTAACGCCTTCGCGAACGATACCCCGACAAGCAGGGCGCCCACAAGGCCGGGGCCCTTGGTCACGGCCACCATCCCTATATCCGCCAGCCTGACCCCCGCGGAATCCAGGGCGTCCCTTACCGCGTAATCTATTACTTCAACATGGTAACGGGTGGCTATTTCGGGGACCACTCCCCCGTACCTTTTATGGAACTCCAGGGATGAAGCTACCGTGCTCGAGAGGATCCGCGTGCCGTCCTCTACAACGCTCGCTCCGGTCTCGTCGCATGATGTCTCTATGCCGAGGACAAGCATCGCCTATCTCGCCAATTCCGATACCGGCACGACGTCTATTCCCCTCCCGTCCAGATTAGGGACAAGTTCAGTAAGGACAGCTACCGTGTTCTGCCTGTCGTGGCCTATAGCGACGGCCTCTCCGTTCTTAAGCGCGATACTTACCGCCTTTTCGAACTGCTTCTTTATGTAAGACGGGTCGCTTTCATTGTCCAGGAATATCGACCTCTTCACGAATTTCACCCCGAGCTTATTCGCGAGGTACTCGCCCGAGGAGTCATTGGTCACAAGGCTGTCGAGGAAGAACATGTCGTGTTTCTTCAATTCATCGAACAGCACGCCCATCAGGCGCAGGTCCTCCGTGGCCTTTGAACCCTCGTGGTTTGATATCCCCGAAGCATAAGGCACGGACTGCAGCGACTTGTTAAAAGCCGCCCTTATCTCATCATCGCTCATCGATGTGCATAACGTGGAAAGCTCCAGCCGCATCTTGGCCTTCGGTTCCATCGGCATATGCATTATGACCTGGAATCCCTTTGCGCTGGCCTT
>JAQUSA010000100.1 GCA_028715315.1 Candidatus Omnitrophota bacterium
TCGATACTATCGCCGTCCACTTCACCATTTTTTGAATATGAAGAATACCGCCCCGACCATGAACATGAATCCAACGAGATAATTCCATTTTAATCCTTCCTTCAGGTATAGGACCGAGAATACGCAGAAGACGGCCAGTGTTATGACCTCCTGCAGCGTCTTAAGCTGCGCGGTCGAGTACTGGTAGCTTCCCATCCTGTTCGCGGGCACCTGGAAGCAGTACTCAACGAATGCGATAAGCCAGCTTATCAATATCGCCAGGGTTATGGGCGAATTCCTGAACTTCAGGTGGCCGTACCACGCGAAAGTCATGAATATGTTGGAGATGGTCAATAATACGATGGTGCGCATGGAAATCGATTCCTTATACTATATTTATTTAGGTATTTCTTCTTCAGGTTTAATTATTTTTGTTCTTTTTGCTTTTTCTTCTGCATATTTGATAATAATGTATTCAGCATGACAAGTAATTGTTTGCCATCGTTGTGATTACGCTGAAGCAACTTTCCCGTTTTCAAAAGGAGTAAAATTCTTGCTGCTAATCACATGGCTTAATAGCCATCCCCATTCTTTTGCCATTAATCAATACTCCTTAATTTGACTCTAACTCATTCCTCGTTTTAAACAACGGTAAAATTTCATAGGAATTTTACTCGTTAAAACTCGGAATAGTTCATTACCCCTTATTAGGGGAACTTATGGTGCGCCTGGTGCGAATTGAACGCACAACCTTCAGCTCCGGAGGCTGACGCTCTATCCAATTGAGCTACAGGCGCAGATCTTTTCAGGGGCGCGGGTGGAACTTCTGGTGTATCTGTTTCAAGCGCTCCTTGTTTATATGCGTATATATCTGCGTGGTCGAAATATTCACGTGTCCGAGCAATTCCTGGACTATCCTCAGGTCCGCGCCGTTCTGCAGGAGGTGCGTCGCGAACGAATGCCTTAAAGTATGCGGCGTCACCCTCTTCTTTATGCGCGCGTCCCTGACATAATGCTTTATCACCATCCAGAACGTCTGGCGCGACATCGGCTTTCCGAGGCGCGTCAGGAATAAAGCGTCCGAGCCTTTATTCTTCAGGAACCTCGGCCTGGCTTTCTCAAGATACTTCTGTATAGCTTCCTTCGCCTTGCTGCCTACGGGTATTATACGCTCTTTTTGCCCCTTGCCCAGGCACTTAACAAATCCCATATCCATGTGCAGGTCTGTCATATTAAGGTTCACCAGTTCCGATACGCGCATGCCCGTCGCGTACATCAGTTCCAGCATAGCCTTGTCCCTGATCCCCTGCTTAAGGCGGGAATTAGGGCTGACGAGGATCGCCTCCACTTCCTTCTCGTCAAGCACGTCGGGAAGCGTCTTCCAAAGCTTAGGCGTCTCTATGACGGATGTCACATCCTCCTTCAGGAGCCGCTGGCCCGCAAGGTACCTGTGGAAGACCTTTATTGCCACGAGGTTCCTCGCGATGGAACTCGCGTTGAGCTTGCTGTCTTTGAGGCTCATGAGAAAATTCTGTATCTCCGGCCTCTTGACCTTGTTAAGGTCGGTTATCCCGTCCTTTTTTAGGTATACCGTATATTTCGCAAGGTCCCTTCCGTAGGATTCAAGCGTATTCTTGCTTAATCCGCGCTCTACCGAAAGGTAATCCATGAATTCCCTGATGAACTCTTCCATTTATAAGAACGGGTTCTCCTCTTTCTCCTGCCCTATCGTCGTAGAGGGCCCGTGCCCCGGATATACTTCAGTCCCGTCCGCGAGCATCGCGACCAATTTTTTCAGCGAATCATCCAACTGCTTCCCTGACCCTCCGGGCATGTCGGTCCTGCCGACGCTCCCGGCAAAAAGCGTATCACCGCTGAAAAGTATATCCCCGGACTTTAGGCATATTCCTCCGGGAGAATGTCCCGGAGTGTGGATAACCTCCAGCGAAAGGTCCCCCGCCTTTATAATGTCGCCTTCCTTCAGGCACGTGGCTGCCGAAGACGCGACGGCGTCCGCCTTATGCGCGTATACGGGCAATCCCAGTTCCGCGTTAGCCCCGATATGGTCAAAGTGGCCGTGGGTATTGATCACGCATTTCGCTTTCAACCCGTCCCTTTCGAGCTGCCGCCTTATGGCGCCGGCATCCCCGCCCGGGTCTATTATGACCGCCTCCTTCGTCCTTGCGCATCCGAAAATGTAGCAATTCGCGCCGAGCGGCCCGACCTGTAACTGCCTCAGGATATACCTCATTTCCCTGGCAAAGTCTGCTCTATCGTATTCAGGGGTTTTATCGATTCCTCTTCGCTGATTATGAAGGGCTTAACCGTCTTGGTCTCGAAAAGCCTCATTATGACGCGCCTGCGGCTGTCCAGGTCGCCGACCAGCCTCGACGCCTGCACATCGGTCGGCTGCCCCAGCTCAACCTTCTTCCTGACGGATTCATAAAACTTGACATACTTTTCGAGATCTTCCTTCTTGGGGCTGTTCAGGAGGTCCTGCATCCTCTGGAGGTCCTCGACGGCCCTTGTCGCAGCAAGCACTTCGCGCTTGCTGCTGCCTTTCGTCTTCAGGCAGTCTATAAGGTCTTCCGTCCAGGTTCGCCAGTAATTGAAGTGGTTATTATACAGCACATCGTTGGTATACACTCCCTTGTAATCCTGGGGGTACATGACCGGCGTCACCTTCTTCTGCGGATGTTTCTTTACGAATTTCTTTTTCAGCGTCTCGCATCCGGTCATGCTCATGCACATGCACACCAAAAGCAACACCGGGACGGCCTTCTTCAATGATCGCCTCATCATCTCTCCTTTATCAGCTTGCCGAATTCTTCCTCACCTATGATCCTGACCCCCAGTTTCTTCGCCTTTTCGTATTTGGAGCCGGGCTTATCTCCGGCGACCAGGTAATCGGTCTTCTTGCCTACGCTCGATGACGCGCTCCCCCCGAGTCCCCTTACCAGTTGCTCGGCATCAGGCCTGCTGAGATCCCTGAGCTCGCCCGTAAATACGAACGACTTTCCTTCCAGGGGCAAGGACTTTATATCCCTTGCCGCGTCAGCCATTCTGACGCCGGCCTCTTTTAGTTTACGCAGTACTATGCCCGACGCCCTGTTCCTGAAATATTCCTCTATCGAGTCCGCGACTATCGGCCCTATCTCGTTGACCTTAACCAGGTCTTCAGCCTTTTGCCTTGAAAGGCCGTCTATAGAACCGAACCTTTTCGCCAGTATATCGGCTATATGCTCGCCGACATGCCGGATGCCAAGGGCGAATATCAGCCTGTTTAGCGGACAATCCTTGCTCTTCTCTATGGCGGCCTCCAGGTTCTTTGCGGACCTGTCCCCCATCCTTTCGAGCTGCTCAAGGCGTTCAGCCCTGAGGGAATATATATCGCCGTAATCATTTACGAGGCCGCTGTCGACAAGCTGGTCAGCCATCGATTCTCCGAGGCCCTCTATGTCCATGGCTGTCCTCGACGCGAAATGTATAATGCTCTCCTTCAATTGCGCGGGGCAGAATACGTTCTCGCATCGTATGATAACTCCATCCCCTTCCCGCCTTGCATAGGCTCCGCATACGGGGCACTTCTTTGGAGCCCCGGGCTTCTTCTCCCTGCCCGTACGCGCGGACTTCACGACCTCCACGACCTGCGGTATTATCTCGCCGGCTTTTTCTATTATTACCGTATCGCCTATCCTTATATCCTTGCGTTCTATTTCGTCCCAGTTATGCAGCGACGCCGAACCGACGGTTGACCCCGACACGAATTTCGGCTCAAGCACCGCTACCGGCGTCAAGGCTCCCGTCCTGCCAACCTGGACCTCTATATCCAGTAGTTTCGTCTTTACCTGCTCCGCGGGGAACTTATACGCTATCATCCATCTCGGTGATTTCGAGGTCGATCCCAATATCTTCTGTTGGGCGAACGAATTAACCTTTACGACCATCCCGTCTATATCATAATCCAACTCGGGCCGCTTCTTCTGCCAGGTATCGCAGAACTCTATGGCCTGGCCGATGTCCGCGCACACCTTATAATTCCGGTTCACCCTGAACCCGAGATTCCTTAGCCCTTCCAGGAGCCCGGACTGCGATTTGAACTGTTCCCCCTCGAAATAACCTATGCCGTGCATGAATATATTCAGGCCGCGTTTCGCGACTATCTTCGGATCAAGCTGTTTTAGGGACCCTGCGGCGGCATTCCGGGGGTTTGCGAACAGCTCTTCCGCGCCCTTCTCCTTTTCCCTGTTTATCTCCCTGAAACTTTCGAGCTGCATGTATACCTCGCCGCGGACTTCCATCGTACCCGGTATATCGGCGGCCTTAGCATCTTCAAGCTTCAGCGGGATGGACCTTATCGTCTTCAGGTTGGCGGAAATGTCATCCCCTTTTTGGCCGTCGCCCCTGGTGGCGCCGCGTAAAAATACGCCGTTCCCGTATGTCAGGGACACCGATACGCCGTCTATCTTCAGTTCCACGACATATTCATACTTGCCGGAACCCAGGTTCTTCCTGACCCTTTCGTCGAACTCCCTGAGCTCCTCATGGTTATAGGTGTTATCCATGCTCATCATGCGGACCCTGTGCTCGAC
>JAQUSA010000101.1 GCA_028715315.1 Candidatus Omnitrophota bacterium
CTTGTCGCGCCGCATTTGAAGGACTTTCTTACGAAAGCGGTCAAGGATTCCACCGGCATAGACATCTCGGTCGGGAACTGCGAATTGAGCATGCTGCAGAGGAAGATCGTGCTTTCCGACGTCGTAATAATGAACCCGGAGAATAAGGACGACTACCTGCTTAAAGCCAGGGAAGTGGGCGCGGATTTCTATTTCCTTCCGATATTGTTCAACAAGCAGATATTGAGGACCATATCAATAACCGGCCCGGAGGTCATCCTGTACCTCGACGAATCCGGGAAGGTCCGGCTGCCGCAGGTCAGGCAGGACCTCAAGAAAGTCCCCGGCAGGGGCTCGAGCGAACTGTTGTTCAAGAAGCTCGAGGTAAGGGACGGTAATTTCAAGTTCATAGACCAGAAGGTGTCGAAGCCCGCTACGATAACGCAGTTCTCGGGCATAAACGGCAAAGTGGTCAACTCGATATCCCTGTCCGACAGGGCCGTGATAACAAGCATAAACGTGAAGGGCAATATAGCGGGGCAGGGGGCGTTCTCGGTGGACGGCAAAGGGGCGTTCCTGCAGAAGCCGATGAGTTTTGACGGGACCGTCAATATAGCGAATGTGCCGCTGCCGAAGTTCTCCCCGTATTACGGGAGCAACCTATCGGTAAAGGTGAAGAGGGGGGACCTGTACATCGACACCAAGGCCCTCTGCATAAAGGGGGCCCTGAACGTCAAGAGCGAGGTCAGGATAGAGAACGCGGACCTCGAGCCGGTCGGCGACCCGACGCAGACGGTCCTTTTTGAGATCAAGACCAGCGACGTGATTAATTTCCTGAAGGACGAGAATAACACCGTGAGCTTCAGCTTCGAGATATTCGGCGACCTGGGCAAGCCGGACTTCAAATGGGGCGCCGAGATGACCCGCGCGCTCAAGAATTCCATGCTTAAGGCCTTTACGGCCGGCGCGTTAAGGTCGCTGAAGATCCCGTTGAAGATGCCGGCTAAGGCCGGAGAGACGATAAATGACCTGATCGGAGGCGAAGCGGGAGAGACCGCCAAGAAAATAGGCGAAAAACTGCAGGATATACTTGGAAAATAGGGTTGACTTGCCCGCCCTAAAATTATATAATAGCCGAACCTTTCGAAAATCCGTAAACTTATGCCGAGGTAGCTCAGTTGGTAGAGCGCGGGACTGAAAATCCCGGCGTGAGCGGTTCAATTCCGCTCCTCGGCACCATTTCTACATACAAACAAAGAAGGAGGGAGCGGTAATGGCAAAGCTCGTGAAGAAGACAGGAGCGAAAAAGGTAACGTTCAAATTGATAGCGCCTTACGCCAACAGCGTCAGCGTCGCAGGAGATTTCAATAATTGGGATGTAAGCGCGGCCCCGATGAAGAAGGACTGGAAGGATGACTGGACAGCCGCCCTCAACCTGAAGGCCGGACGCTACGAATACAAATTTTATGTCGACGGTTCATGGCAGAATGATCCAAGCTGTGATGTCTGCGTTCCGAACGAGTTCGGAAGCACCAACTGCGTCATCGAGGTAAAATAGCTTAAGCTGGCGTAGCTCAGTTGGTAGAGCAGCGGTTTCGTAAATCGCGGGTCGGAGGTTCAATCCCTCTCGCCAGCTCCATAAACTTCAGAGTCCAATTTGGCGAGATTCAGGGAAGTCCTAAAAGAACGTAATTTCTTCCTGCTCTGGCTCGGGCAGATAATCTCGCAATTCGGCGACAGGCTTAACCAGATGGTCCTGATTGCGATAGTCTACGCCAGGACCCCGGGTTCGCCGTTTGAGCTCGCGAAGTTCTTCTCGTTTACGATAATCCCGTCGTTCTTCGTAAGCCCTATTGCGGGCGCGTTCATCGACAGGTGGGACAAGAAGACGACGATGATAGTCTGCGACATACTGCGCGGGCTTGTCGTGCTGGCGGTCCCGCTGCTGTTCGTGGATGTGAAATCGGCGCCGTCCCTGCCGATATATGCCGCGGTCTTCCTTATATTCGCGGTAAGCTGTTTCTTCCTGCCGGCGAGGCTCTCGATAATTCCCGACCTCGTCTCAAAGGACAAACTGCTTGTCGCTAATTCGATATTCACTGTGACCGGGATGATCGGCTCGATATTCTGGTTTGTCGTCGGAGGCATACTCGTCGAGATCGTGAAGGTCAACAACGGCCTCTACCTCAACGCGCTGGTATACCTGATGTCCGCAGCCGCGATAACCTTCATAACGGGCCACAGGAGGCATTCGCAAAAGGCGGCAGGGCCGGTTGGCATAGAGAAGATGATAAAAACCTCTATCGCGGCCGAGATAGCCGACGGCCTGAAATACCTCAGGGGCCACAAAGAAGCGAGGTTCGCGTTCCGCGTGCTTTTCGTCATGATGGCAGGTGCCGGGGCGGCCTATTCGGTCATCATCGTTTTCATACAGGACGCGATGGGCTCGATAACGAAGGACCTCGGCCTGCTCGGGATGTTCCTCGGCGCGGGTTTTTTCCTCGGCTCCGTCATCTACGGCAAGGCAGGGCAAAACCTTTCGAAGCACAAGACGATATTCGGTTGTTTCATCGCGGCGGGGATCACGATGTTCTTTTTCACCATGATATTGAAATGGACGCAGTCTTTCATGTTCGCGTCCGTGGTCGCGGCGGCCCTCGGCATATTCCTCGCGCCGGTAGGCATCTCGACGAACACGATCATACACGAGATGGTAGCCGAGAACATGCGCGGCAGGATATTCAGTTCGCTCGGCATCGCCATGAACATAGCTTTCCTCATATTCATGCTGTGCTCGTCTAAGCTGGCGGAGTCGATGGACAGGAGCTATATCTTATACGCGGTAAGCGGATTTTACGTCGTCGCAGGGATGCTCGGGTTCGCCGATATGTGCCTGTTCAAGGAGAAGCATATAAATGCCTGATTACGACATCGTCATTATCGGCGGGGGGCCAGCGGGGCTCACGGCCGGGATCTACGCCTCGCGCGCGAGGCTGAAGACGCTGCTGCTCGAGAAGATGGCGCCCGGCGGGCAGATATTGACGTCGCCTTTGCTCGAGAATTACCCGGGTTTTTCCGAGGGGGTCACGGGCTTCGGAGTCATAGAAGAGATGGTCAAGCAGGCGGGCCGTTTCGGCCTCGAGATAAAGACCGGTGAAGCGTTAAAGATAGAGGAAAATGGCGGCAGGAAGGCCATATCGTCGGATACGGGAGAATATAGCGCATCAGCGGTCATATTCGCTATGGGCGCAAGCTATTCGAAGCTGGCCGTCCCGGGCGAAGAAAAGCTCAGCGGCCGAGGCGTCTCATATTGCGCGACATGCGACGGCCCGCTGTATAAGAACAAGGAAGTCGCCGTGGTCGGCGGCGGCGATACCGCTATAGAGGAGGCCCTGCACCTCGCAAAATTCTGCTCCAAGGTATATGTGATCCACCGCAGGGACGAATTGCGCGCCACGAAGATACTCCAGGAACGCGCTTTCGCGGAAAAGAAGATAACCGTCGTTTGGGATGCCGTCGTTACGGAGATATTGGGGACGTCGAAGGTCGAGGGGGTCATGACGAAAGGCGTCAAGACGTTCGAACAGAAGATCGTGCCCGTCTCCGGGGTGTTCCTGGCCGTCGGTTTCACGCCGCATACCGGTATCGCGAAAGGGCTTGTCGCGACGGACGATAAGGGGTATATTATTACGGATGAAGATATGGCCGCCTCGCGCGCCGGGTTCTTTGCCGCGGGGGATTGCCGCAGGAAACTGCTGCGGCAGTTCGTGACGGCCTGCGGGGACGGCGCGACCGCCGCCTTTGCCGCGCAGAAATACGTCGAAAACAGGAAATCGTAAAATTGGATAATAGCCGCAATGCTGAGGCAATAGCAAGAAGAATACTGCTTCTGGCCGGTTTTACCTTTGCTTTAGCGACGGATATCCTGATCTTTGCATACTGCGCCTCCTATAAGTACCGCTGCAGCGATGACAGATCGTTACCTATAATAGGGCTAACGAGTATAATATTGCTTGTGTTGAACGCGGCAACGAACAGGGAGGAATTAAGGACTACACTCGGGAAGTTAACCATAGCGCTAAGCGGCGTTATCTTAGGTTATATTATTCTTATATTTGGAATGTTATTTTCGGTCGGGTTCGATTTTGGAGGTTAATCAAACACAGGAGGAGCGAGATGAAGAAGATTATTTTAGCGGTGATGATAGTTATGTTGAGCGCCGGCTTATGCTTTGCCGCGAGCCCCGAGAAGAAGGCCCAGATCGCGGCGAAGAACTGGCTCGAGATGATAGACAGCAAGGATTACGCGCAGAGCTACGACAGCGCCTCCTCTTTCTTTAAGACGATAGTCAACAAGAGCGACTGGGTTCAGACCTGCGGGTCCCTCAGGGACATGCTCGGAAAGGCCGAATCCAGGAAACTGGTCTCCGCGACGAGGCAGGACAAGATGCAGGGCGCCCCGGACGGCGAATACGTGATCCTGGTGTATAAGACAGATTTCAAGAGGAAGGTCGGCGCGCAGGAGATAGTCGTGCCGATGCTCGACAAGGACGGCAAATGGCGCATATC
>JAQUSA010000102.1 GCA_028715315.1 Candidatus Omnitrophota bacterium
GTAAACCTAGGCGGCATAATCTCGAAACTTAAATTCACCATAACCAAGGCCAAGAGCGAAAAGATGGCCATCATGAGCATCGAGGACCTGACCGGTGCGGTGGAGGTCCTTGTCTTCCCTAAGGCATTCGCCAATACGGAGAAATACATAAAGAAGGACGCGATAGTCTGCGTAAAGGGAAAGCTGAACCTCAGGGAAGACAGGCCTAAGATAATGGCGAACGATATCATCCCGCTGGACGAGATCCAGAGGAAATATACCCAGGCGATCATAATAAGCCTGGATGCCGGGATAGGAGAGGAATCGATGACCAGGCTAAAGAGCGTCCTCGAATCCCACCCGGGGACAGCGCCTGTATACCTGCATTTCAAGATGGCGGACGGCAAACGGTTCGAGATCTCGGTCGAGGATAAGCTGAAGGTCGACCCCTCCGACAGCCTGACCTCGGAGATCGAAAGGCTGTTGGGCGACGGCGTCGTGTCATTCAAGACTTGACAAAGTGCCTCATTACTAACTATAATAGTAATAGTAATTTACGGATACTTTGCAATAATCTCAAGGAGGCCCTATATGACAAAAAAAGAGATCGTGCTGCAAATCGCCAACGAGACGGGCTTGAAGCAGGTAGACGTCAAGCTGATCGTGCAGCGTACGCTGGACATGATCGTCGAGGCGTTGTCCAATAACGAGACTGTCGAGCTGAGGAATTTCGGTATATTCAAGGTCAAATCCAGGAGGGGAAGGACAGGACGGAACCCGCGGACCGGGGTAACGGTGCCAGTGCCGCCCAAGAAGGTGGCGGTCTTTAAGCCCGGGCTTATCATGAAACAAAAGGTCAGGTAACCGGCATCTTTCGCGCCGAACATCCCTTTATGAGAGAACAAGTTAAGTCATTGCGGGGGACAAGAGACCTCCTGCTAAAAGAGGCAAAAATATGGACGACCCTTGAGGCGAAAGCCAGGGCCGTCTTCGGTGCTTTCGGATACATGGAGATACGCACCCCTGTGATCGAGGAATCGTCATTATTTATACGCTCCCTTGGTGAAGGCACCGATATAGTAGATAAGCAGATGTTCACCTTTATCGACCGCGGCGAGAGGTCGATAACGCTGCGGCCGGAGGCTACGGCATCGGTCGTCAGGGCCTACCTCGAGAACAACCTCGTAAACGAGATGGGTTTCGTGAAATTATTCTACATGGGCCCGATGTTCAGGGCCGAAAGGCCCCAGGCCGGCAGGATGCGGCAATTCCACCAGATAGGCGTGGAAGCTATAGGCTCCCAGAGCCCGCACCTGGATGCCGAGGTAATAGCCCTTATGGCGGGCCTGCTGGATTCCCTCGGAGTGAACGGCTACAATATAAAGATAAATTCACTTGGCTGCCCTAAAGACAAGATTGCGCTGGCTGACGGCCTGCGCGCGGCGCTTTCGAATAACCTGGATAGCCTCTGCGACGACTGCAAGGTCCGCTTTGAAAAGAATATTTTGCGCGTCCTCGACTGCAAGAATGAATCGTGCAGGAATTCCGTCAGGAAGATATTTAAGGGTACGGGGGAATGCCTTTGCGCCGAATGCGCATCGCATTTTGATACCGTAAAAAAGGCGCTGGACGGGCTTAAGGTAAATTATACGTTGGAACCGTACCTCGTCAGGGGCCTCGATTATTACACAAAGACCACCTTCGAGGTCACGCATAAGAAACTGGGCGCGCAGGACGCCATAGGCGCGGGCGGCAGGTACGATAACCTGGTGGAAGGGCTCGGAGGCCCCGCGAAAGGGGCATGCGGTTTTGCCCTCGGGATGGAGAGGACAGTCATGGCGCTCGATGAGCTGCCAGTCCTTCCGGAAGGCATATACCTGTATTTCGCGACCATGGGGCCCGATGAATACCGGCTCGCATTTAACATCGCTATGGAGTTAAGGGCCCAGGGAATATCATGCGAGCTGGATTATGAGGGCAAGTCGCTTAAGGCGCAGATGCGCTCGGCGGACAGGCTAGGCGCTAAATACACGGCAATAATCGGTGAGGACGAACTTAAGAACCACACGCTCACTTTGCGCAATATGTCCACAAAAGAGCAGAGGGCCTTGCCTGAGCACGAGTTTATAGCAGAGATAGAAAGGATCTTCGTAAAATAGATGAAAAGGACGCATACTTGCGGCGAATTGACAGCCAAGGAAGCGGGAAAGAAAGTCACTCTTGCGGGATGGGTGCACAGGAGGCGCGACCACGGCGGGCTGATATTCATAGACCTGCGGGACAGGTACGGCCTTACGCAGATAGTCTTCAACCCGGCCTTGTCTAAGGAACTCCACGACACAGCCGAGGGGCTCCGCAGCGAATTCGTCATAATGGTCGACGGGGAGGTGTCGCTCAGGCCGAAAGGCACGGATAACCCGAAGATCAAAACCGGCGAGATCGAGATCGTAGCGGCAAAACTGACCGTCCTCAATACCGCGAAGACGCCGCCCTTTGAGATCGAGGACGACAGCCAGATATCCGAGGAGCTCAGGTATACGTACAGGTTCGTGGACCTGCGGCGCAAGTGTTCGCGCGATAAGCTCGTGACAAGGCACAGGGTATGCCAGATAACGCGCAGTTTCCTCGACAGGGAGGGATTCATAGAGTTTGATACCCCTATACTGACGAAGTCCACCCCTGAGGGCGCAAGGGACTACCTCGTTCCGAGCCGCGTGAACCCGGGAAAATTCTTCGCGCTGCCGCAATCGCCGCAGCTTTTCAAGCAGATACTTATGGTCGCCGGCATGGACAGGTATTTCCAGATAGCGAAATGCTTCCGCGATGAGGACCTCAGGGCGGACAGGCAGCCGGAATTCACCCAGATAGATATAGAGATGTCGTTCGTCGATGTCGATGACGTGCTCGACCTGGCCGAACGCCTTATCAAGGAGATATTCATAGGCGCTATCGGCGTCGACCTTAAGACCCCGTTCATGAGGATCAAGCACAGCGAAGCGATAGACAGGTTCGGCGTCGATAAGCCGGATACCCGTTTCGGCATGGAGTTGGAGGACCTTACGGAGGCGCTTAAAGGAAGCCAGTTCCAGGCATTCGAAAAGGTCATCGCCTCAGGCGGGATCATAAAGGCGCTGAACCTCAAGGGACAGGCCGGCATGTCGAGAAGCGAGATAGACAGCCTGACCGAATTCGCAATAAAAGAGGGCGCCAAAGGTCTGGCATATTTCAAGGTAGCGGACAACGGTCTCGAATCCCCGATAACAAAGTTCTTCAATATGCCGCAGATGGAAGCGGTTGCGGCTAAAATGCAGGCGGTAAAAGGCGACATGATATTCGCGGTCTGCGACAAGAAGGGCACAGTCAACGGGACGCTCGCGCACCTTAGGCTGCACCTTGCGGAAAAATACGGCCTCATCGAAAAGGACAAATTCAATTTTCTCTGGGTCGTCGATTTCCCGTGGTTCAAGTACAACGACGAGGAAAAACGGTGGGAAGCGGAGCATCATCCGTTCACCGCGCCTTATGACGAGGATGTCGGACTTATAGAAAAAGACCCTTCAAAGGTCAGGGCAAAGGCCTACGACCTCGTATTGAACGGGATCGAGATCAGCTCGGGTTCCATAAGGGTCCACGACCGCGAAACACAATTCAAGTTATTCAAGGCCATCGGACTGAGCGAGCAGGAGATAGAGGCGCGGTTCGGCTTCCTGCTCGAGGCGTTCTCTTATGGCGCTCCGCCTCACGGGGGCATAGCGCCGGGCCTCGACAGGCTTGTCGCTATGATGACCGGAACGGATAGTATAAGGGATGTGATAGCGTTCCCGAAGACGCAGAAGGCGGTCTGCTTCATGACCGGCGCGCCATCGGACGTATCTGAAAAACAATTGAAGGAATTGGGCATAGCCCTTACCGGGCTAACTCCAAAAAAATAAGAGGAGGGGAGCATGAAGAAGTTTGCCGTGTTATTCGCTTTGGCTGCAATAGTTGCGTCGCTCGCGGGATGCTCGGTCAACACGAAGATGGTCACCAGAGAGAGGGTCGACCAGGAGCTTAGCTCCGCGTCAGGCAACCGCGGTTACCTGATGGGAACGGCGCCCGCCGCAGGCGACAGGAAGACCACCAGGGAGTACATCGAAGTCCAGGTAGAAGTCCCTTCTCTCGAAAAGGAGAACAGGGTGCCTAAGAAACCCACGGATGCGGCTGCGCCTGCCACGAATTACGGAGCATCCTCCGTCCCCGAAACGGTTGTCGAGGAGTTTGACGTGGAGGTAAAGGAAGAATTTGTGGATTATAAGGTCCAGAAGAACGACACGCTCCAGAAGATATCCATGAAATACTTCGGTACCACAAAGAACTGGAAGAAGATATTCAACGCCAATAGCGATATACTGAAATCCCCGGATAAACTCCGCCCGGGCATGACTATAAGGATACCGAAGGAAGGCGTCTCGGGCATCAAGGTTAACGAATACATCAAATAACGGATAATGGACAAGACCTTTAAGCTTGTAAACGACGAGGAAGCGCGCGTCC
>JAQUSA010000103.1 GCA_028715315.1 Candidatus Omnitrophota bacterium
TAGACGAGCTTTCCGAGGAAGATAAGCAGCTGGTCGCCCGCGCGAGGAAGATACAGAAGTTCTTCTCGCAGCCGTTCTTCGTCGCTGAAGCGTTCACCGGCATCAAGGGAAAATACGTGAAGCTCGAAGATACGATCAGGGGCTTCAAGATGATAATAGAGGGCAAACTCGATGACCTTCCCGAACAGGCGTTCTTCATGGTGGGCACCATAGAAGAAGCGATCGAGAAGGGCGCGCAACTGAAGAGGGACAGCGAACAGCCGGATGTCCGATAAGACCTTTAAAATAAGCATTGCCACGCCCGAGAAGTCCCTTTTCGAGGGTGAGGCGTCGTCGTTGATAGCGCCCGGCAAGTCCGGGTACTTCGGCATACTTGTCGACCACGCTCCGCTGATCGCGATCCTCGCCCCGGGGAAGATAACAATAAAGTACGGCACCTCCGGGAATACGACATTTGATTGCAGGAGCGCGGGCATACTGGAAGTGCTAAAAAATGACGTAAGCATACTAGTCGACGACGCGACTAGTATATAGGATTTTAGGCTTTATTTCCTGCTGCCCGGTTTTATGATAGGTTTTCCCGCCTTGCATAACGGGCACTCTTCCGGGCTGAACGTAGCGATCTTCAATTTTGCGAGCGATTTGAACGGCGCGCTGAATTTGGCCTTCCCGCCCGACCTGTCTATGATGGCGCCGATCCCGACGACTTTTGCGCCGAGGCTTTTCACGAGATCCGCGACTTCCAGCGCCGAACCTCCGGTAGTGGTCACATCTTCTATTACTATGGCCCTCTCCCCGGGCTCGATACTGAATCCGCGACGCAGTGCCATCTTTCCTTCTTCCCTCTCCGCGAATATGCCTTTTATTCCGAGCGCGCGGGCCACTTCGTAAGCAGCCGTTATCCCTCCGATAGCGGGCCCTATGACCACGTTCGCTTTACTGCCCTTGAACCTTCTTGCCAATTCCTTGCATAACTTGGCGGACATCTTCGTATCCGCGAGCACAAGGGCGCACTGCATGTAATATTCGCTGTGCAGGCCGCTGGAGAGCTTAAAATGGCCCTTGTGGAGGGCGCCACACTTCCTGAAAATATCCATTACGGCTTTACGGTTCAACTCTCCATCTCCTTTATTATCTTCTTCGCGGCTTCGACCGGATCTTTCGCCTCTATTATAGGCCTGCCGACGACTATATAGTCCGCCCCCGCCCTGACCGCATCCGCAGGGGTCATTGTCCTCTTCTGGTCGCCCTTTTCCGCGCCCGCAGGGCGTATCCCGGGGGTCACAACGATGAAATCCTTGCCCAGGTTCTGCCTTATCAGCGACGTTTCGTTGGGCGATGCCACGACTCCGTCGAGCCCGGCATCTTTGCCGAGCCTCGCGAGAGCGATGACTTCTTCTTCTATCTTCCTTTCCACGCCTATCTCGCCTATAGCGGCCTGGTCCATGCTGGTCAGCACGGTGACACCCAGCAAAATCGGTTTTTTGTCCGATCCGCCCGCGGCTTCGGCCGCGGCCGCCGCCGCAGCGGTGATCATATCGGAGCCTCCCATCGCGTGTATGTTAATCATGAACACTCCGAGCTTTGCCGCAGACCTCACGGCATGGGCCACAGTATTAGGTATGTCGTGGAATTTCAGGTCCAGGAACACCTTCGCGCCCTTATCGTGGACCATCTTTACGGCATCGGGGCCATAGGACGTAAAAAGGCCCATCCCCACCTTAAAAATCCGCACGGATGCCGCCAGTTTTTTTACCGTCAAGGCGGCCTCGTCAAGAGTTTTCATGTCGAGGGCCACTATGAGCCTCTCTCCTGTTTTTATGCTTTCAGGCATCCGGTCATTTCCTTTATGTTCTTGATCTTTTTGCCGCGCATATATTTTTCGATGCCGCCTATTATTTCCATTGCCGCCGCGGGATTTACGAATGTCGCCGTGCCGACCTGCACCGCGCTTGCCCCAGCGATAATGAATTCTAGCGCGTCCTTATGGTCCATTATTCCGCCGATGCCTATGACCGGGATCCTTACCTTCCGCGACGTCTCCCATACCATCCGCAGTGCTATCGGCTTTATCGCCGGGCCGCTCAATCCGCCCACGACATTCCCGAGGACGGGCATCCGCGAATCGATATCTATGGCCATCCCGGTAAAGGTGTTGACGAGCGATACCGCGTCCGTCCCAGCCTCCTGCGCAGCGAGCGCGATCTCGCTTATATCCTTCACGTTCGGGGAAAGCTTTGTGATGATGGGTTTTCCGGTAGACCTCCTTACCGCAGCGACCACTTCGGAAGCCGATCCCGGCTCCCTGGAGAATTCAAGCCCGCCCTTCACGTTCGGGCAGGAGATGTTTATCTCCAGGGCGTCCACCCTCTTTACTTTATCAAGCTTTGCCGCCAGCGCCGCGTAATCCTCTATGCAGTGGCCCGCTATCGACACGATCACGGCCGTCCTTAACTTCCCGAGGGACGGTAATTTATCTTTTATGAAAGAGTCCACCCCGTCATTCTGTATGCCTATGGAATTCAACATGCCGGAAGGCGTTTCGACAAGGCGCGGGGGCGGGTTGCCTTCCCTTGCCTTGAGGGTTATCGATTTAGTGACTATCGCGCCAAGGCTGCTTAGGTCTATGAGGCCTTTATATTCTTCGCCGCTGGAGCCGAATGTACCGGACGCCATCGTAACGGGGTTCTTCAGTTCCAGCGCGCCTATCCTGACTTTTAGATCGGGCTTTACCATATCATCTCTTTAAGGTTGAAGACCGGCCCGTCCTTGCAGACCAGCTTGTATCCGGACTTTGTCTTTATTGCGCAGCCGAGGCACGCGCCAACACCGCATGCTATATATTCTTCGAACGACCCGTAGGCTTCGAGCCCGCGCTTCTTTGCCACATGCGCGACGGCCTTTATCATCGGCCCCGGGCCGCATGCATATATCAACGGTATGAAGGGCCTCCTTACGGAGATGAGTTCTTCGAGAACATCAGTAGCGAAACATTTCTTTCCGCAGCTGCCGTCATCCGTCGCCACCATCGTCTTTATACCGAGCCCTTCGAAATGTTCCCTGCACAAGAGCGACTTCCTGTCCCTGGCCCCTATTATGACCGAAATGTCCTTCTTCCCGTCCTTCAGCAATTTTTCCGCAAGGGCGGCAAGCGGCGCGACGCCGATCCCTCCCGCGACTATGACAATATCCTTTTTGCCTTTTGGCCAAGGGAACCCGTTTCCTAAAGGCCCGAGTATATCGACTGCGTCGCCGGCCTTCATCGACGATAATGCCTTCGTTCCCTTGCCGAGGACCTTGTACAGGATATAGAACGCGTCGCCATTTATCCTGTGGAACCCGAACGGCCTCCTTAGCAGCGGCTCCGTCGCGTTCCCGCATCTTACCGTCAGGAACTGCCCGGGTTTCGCCGCCCTCGCTACCGGCGGGCATTTTATTGCCATAAGGTAATAGCCGGGCTTCGCTTCTTCGTTAGACAGGATCTTGCCTTTTGCCTGATTCATCTATTTTCCTTAGAATAACGGTGAAAGGGCGTCCTTGGTTCCGTCCACTGCCTTGCCAGCCGGGCTCCTGTGGAAATCCACGGATTTAAGGCCCGCCTTGGCCTTCTCGCCGTAATAAGATTCGGGGTATTTCCTGACCACTAGTTCATAAAAATACTGGGCATTATCCCAATCCCTGTTCTTGAAAGCCAGGTCGCCGGCGGCGAGCCAGTCTTTCGACTCGAGTTTCTCTTTGCCCGAAAGCATATTTGAAGGAGCCGCGCAACCCAAGGCGAGCGAAAGTATAATTACCGAGGCCATGATCTTTATTACCCTGACACCCATTTAACTCCTCCTTTTATTTACGAGAATTTCCCGTTTTCGTACCTTATCTTTCCGCCTACTATCGTAAGTGCCGCCGAACCGGCCATCTTCCTTCCGATCAGCGGCGTATTCTTTGATTTTGATTCTATGCGCCCCGCTTCCACTGTCCAATCGCAGGCAGGGTCGAATACCGTCACATCGGCATCGGCGCCGGCGGAGAGCGAGCCCTTATTCTTCAGCCCGAGGAGAGCGGCGGGGTTCATAGACATCTTCTCCGCTACTCCCTTCCAGTCAAGCGCCTTTCCCCTGACCAGCTCGGAATTCACGAGGGATGCCGCGAACTCGAGGCCTATCATTCCCGAGGCCGCAAAATCGAATTCGACGTCCTTCTCCTCCCCTGAATGAGGGGCATGGTCGGTGGCGATAATGTCTATCGTGCCGTCCGACAGCCCTTTCTTTACGGCTTCGACGTCCTCAACCGTCCTGAGCGGAGGATTGACCTTCGCGCCCGTATTATACCCCAGGACCGCCTCTTCCGTAAGCGTAAAATAATGCGGGCATGTCTCGCAGGTGACTTTTATCTTCCTCTTTTTGGCCTGCCTTACCGCCTCGACGCTCTCTTTCGCGGAGACGTGCGCGATATGCAGCTTCGCGCCTGTAAGCTGGGCGATCTCGATATCCCTTATG
>JAQUSA010000104.1 GCA_028715315.1 Candidatus Omnitrophota bacterium
TAAGCGGGTGTAGCTCAGTTGGTAGAGCGCTACCTTGCCAAGGTAGTTGTCGACGGTTCGAACCCGTTCACCCGCTCCATTTTTGGACAAACCACTTTCTTAGGAGGAAGCCGCAATGAAGATAATGGACTTTCTTAACCCGGATGCTGTGACCGCAGATCTTCAGGCAAAGACTAAGGACGACGCGATAAAAGAACTCGTAGATCTCCTGTCCAAGGCCGGATCCGTGAAAGAGAAGGACAAGCTGTCGAAGATACTCATGAGCCGCGAGGCCCTGGGTTCGACCGGCATCGGTTCGGGCGTAGGCATACCCCACGGGAAATGCGACGGGGTAAAGGAGCTGACGGCGGCGTTCGCGCTGTCGCCGAAGGGAGTGAATTTCGATTCGCTCGACGGCGAGCCGGTGCACATATTTTTCCTTCTGGTCGCGCCCCAAGATTCGGCCGGTCCTCACCTCAAGGCATTGGCAAGAATATCACGCCTGCTCAAGGATAGGGTCTTCCGCGAATCCCTCAAGCAATGCAAAGATGAGAAGAGCATTCTGCGGCTTATCGAAGACGAAGATACGAAACGCCACTAATTAGATCGTCCCAAAAAGGATCACGGACAATGCGGTGGTTTAAGTGGTTATATCCGGGTATGAGGATAAAGAGATGGATCTTCCTCTTCACCCTCGGCATATCCGCGGTGATGTTTTCCGCCGGTTTCCTGTGGTTCGGTTACGAGAGATATTTCGCGACACATAAGGCGAATTACCTGGTCTTTGGCACACTGCTTTTCATGGCCGGCATCATCATGATGACGATAGGCATCAGGAAGATGGTCAAGTCGTTCGTTACGGTCTTCCTGCCTCGCCGCGAGAAGGACCTCGTCGATATCATATTCAGGCAGAGGCAGCTTTCGAAAGGCCCGAAGATAGCGGTAATAGGCGGAGGCACCGGGCTGTCTGTCCTGCTGCACGGGCTGAAGGAAGTCACGTCGAATATTACCGCCATCGTTACGGTGGCGGATGACGGCGGGAGTTCCGGCAGGCTCAGGACGGAATTCGACGTGTTGCCGCCAGGGGATATACGCAACTGCCTCGTCGCGTTGGCTGACGCCGAGGGGCTGATGAGGGAACTTTTCCAGTACAGGTTCACGGAAGGCGAGGGGCTCAAGGGGCACAGTTTCGGCAACCTTTTTATCACGGCCCTTTCAAAGATAACCGGCGATTTCGACAAGGCGATAAAGGAATCTAGCAAGGTACTCGCGATACGCGGCAGCGTCGTGCCGTCGACCCTCAATAAGGTCACGCTTGTGGCGAAAAGGGCGGACGGGTCCGAGACCTCCGGCGAAAGCACGATACCGTTGACTACTTCGCCGTCCGGCGCCAAGGTGAGCCCGATAAAGAGGGTCTCGCTGAGGCCTGACAACGCCAAGGCGACCCCGGAAGCGTTACTCGCGATAAAGGAGGCGGACTCTATAGTGCTTGGCCCGGGAAGCCTCTATACAAGCATATTGCCGAACCTGCTGGTCGACGGGATAGTCGAGGCGATACTCAGGTCGCGCGCGGTAAAGATATATATCTGCAATGTGATGACCCAGCACGGCGAGACGGACGGGTTCAAGGCGTCGGACCACCTTGAGGTGCTGATCAGGCATACGCACCACGCGCTTGTGGATTACGCGATGATAAATTCGGCGAATATACCCGGGCGCCTGCAGGAAAAATACAAGTCGGAGATGGCGTATCCCGTAGAACCGGATACGAAGAAGATACGCGAGATGGGCGTGGGCGTGGTCGAAGGCGACATGATAACGGCCGACGATTATGTAAGGCATAACGCCGACAAGATCTCCAAGAGGATACTTGACCTGATATATGAAGTGAGGGGTACGGGGGTTTGATGGGGAGGGGAACGATAGATCTTTTGATGGCGATACACTCGCACCAGCCGGAAGGCAATTTCGACTGGGTGTTCGCCGAGGCGTACGAGAAGTCGTACCTGCCTTTCCTGGAATCACTGTACCGGCGCCCGCGGCTAAAAATGTCGCTGCATTACTCGGGCTGCCTGCTTGACTGGATGGCGGATAAGCACCCGGAATTCATCGGCATGCTGAAGGAGATGGTAGGCCGCGGACAGGTAGAGATGCTCGGCGGCGGTTATTACGAGCCGATACTGACGCTTATACCTGAGAGGGATATCCTCGGCCAGGTCAAGCTGATGAACGAGAAGCTCAGGGAATTTACCGGGAAACCGGCGGCGGGCGTATGGCTTACCGAGAGGGTATGGGAGCCTACGTTGATAAAGCCGCTCGCGAAAGCGGGAATTAAGTACGCGATAGTCGATGACTGGCATTTTTCGTACGTAGGGCAGAAGCCGGACGATACGACAGGATATTACGTGACCGAGGATGACGGCGAGAAGCTGTTCATATTCCCCGGTTCGGAGAAGCTCAGGTACCTGATGCCTTTCAAGCTCCCGCACGAGACTGTGGATTACATGAGGGGGCAGAAGGACAAAGGCGTCGCGTCTAAGATATTCGCCGATGACGGCGAGAAGTTCGGCGTGTGGCCCGGGACGCATAAATGGGTCTACGAAGAGAAGTGGCTCGAGAATTTTTTCAACGCGTTAGAAAGCGAATCCCCGTGGCTTAAGACCACGATGTTCTCTGATTATATAAGGGACAACGGCCCGACCGGAAGGATATACCTTACGTGCGCGAGCTACCGCGAGATGATGGAATGGAGCGGCGGGTACTTCAAGAATTTCCTCGTGAAATACCCGGAAGCGAACAGCATGCAGAAGAAGATGCAGTTCGTCAGCGGGCTTGTCGCGGAAGCGAAGCCGAGCGCGTCGCGCAAGGCCCTCGAATATATCTACAAGAGCCAGTGCAATTGCGCGTACTGGCACGGAGTTTTCGGCGGGTTGTACCTGAACCACCTGCGCTCGGCGGTCTACTCGAACATCATCAAGGCGCAAAAGGAGCTCGACAAGGCCGCGCATAAGAAGGCGGACTGGGTCGAGGTGGTCGAGACGGATTTCGATTGCGATTCGTACGATGAGGTTTTAATATCCAACTCAAAAATAGAGCTGGATATCTCGCCGCATAACGGCGGGTCGATCTTTGAACTGGATTTTAAGCCCCTTGCGTTGAACCTGACCAATACGCTGGCAAGGCGCAGGGAGCCGTACCACGATAAGGCGCTTGAAAAGGCGAAAGCGGCCGGTGCCCAGGGGAATAAGTCCGACGGCATAGATTCGATACATGACGTATCGAGGGCGAAGGACGCGGAACTCGTGGCGGACCTGAGCTATGACTGGTACAGGAGGGTCTCGCTTATTGACCACTTCCTGAAGGAAGGCACGACCGTGAAGGATTTCGCGGCCTCCAGGTACGGCGAGTCGGGCGATTTCGTGGACGGAGAATATAAATACAGCGCCAGGAACGCGAAGCCCGGGGCAGGCGCGGCCAGGCTCGAGATGTCGCGCGACGGGAATTATTACGGCGCGGACGGGGCGGCTTCGCCGGTCAGGATAGTAAAGACGATAAGCGTGAAGCCTAACAAGGCGGGCTTCGACGTTGAATATACGGTGACGAATACCGGAAGCAAAGAGCTGGCCCCGAGGTTCGGGATAGAATTCAGCTACTCGCTCAAGGACCCGCACCTGAACAAGGTAGGCGAGGCGGGCGGGATAAAGAACATATGCGTGAACGACCAGTGGTACGGCGTCAAGGTGGATCTCGAGTTTTCGGAGGAGGCGTCGCTCTGGTATTTCCCGATAGAGACGGTGTCGGACTCGGAACAGGGGCTTGAGAGGACATACCAGGAAGTGGCGTTGTTGTTCCACTGGGGGTTGAAATTGGCCCCGGGCGGAAGCTGGAAGGTAAAGTTTTCTAAAAATATTAAAATAGAGGAATGAGATGATAGCGGAAAAAAAGATCACTATAAGGAATAAGTCAGGGCTCCACGCGAGGCCTGCCGCTGTCTTTGTGCAGGTCGCGAACAAATATGACTCTGAAGTCATCGTCAAGAAGGGCAAGCTCGAGGTCAACGGCAAGTCCATCATGGGGATACTTATGCTTGCCGCCGGAAAGAACAGCCAGGTCACCATGAAGATCGACGGGGATGACGCGGAGCAGGCGATGGCGGAACTTGAACAGGTGTTGTCGGGCGACCTGGACGCGCCCGAGGCAAATAAGGCGAGGTAATTGATGTTACTTAAGGGCATCGCGGCATCTCCCGGTATCGCGATAGGCAAGGTCTTCATATTAGACAGCGAAGCCTATACCATCATAAGGCGCGAGATAAGCGAGAAGGACCTTCCGAAGGAGATCGCGCGTTTTGAGGATGCCCTTATCCAGACGAGGCAGGAGATACTCGGGATACAGGAGAGGATCTCCGACCAGCTCGGAATAAAGCACGCCGAGATATTCAACGCCCACCTGCTTGTCCTCGAAGACCGCAC